>JAAERO010000319.1 GCA_024230315.1 Hyphomicrobium sp. | reverse complement strand
CGTCCAAGGCGTTGCAAGACGGCCTGAGGGCAACGCAAAGGCCGCCGCGAAGGCGGCAGACCAGCATCGCAACCGCGCGCCTGACGCCGCGCCGCCGGCACCCACAAAGCCAAAAGCGCCATTGTTCGAGGTGCCCTTAAGCCTGTCAACGTCTACTTCGCACGCGCTCAGGGCATCCTTGAACAGAGAAGGCTATTCAGCCGGTGCACGCTGAAAAAGTGCTGCCACTGGACCAATTGCCTACTCGTCGCGCAGCCCCTGAGTTGACCACGGTCAATTACCGATGAAGCAGGCAATGGTGCAAGTCAGTTGGCCCTCACTGGCAGATCGGCTAGGGTGAGCGAATGCCATATAACACTGAAAAACCGCGAAATATTGTGATCGTGATCTTCCTAATCGCGTGCCTGCTGACGTGGCTGTCGGCGGAAGCCCTTGGAAGCGATCTGGCACGGCTCCTTGCCAGGGTGTCCCCCACAGAGTTCTTCCCTCATGCCGACCGTTATGGCGAAGTCGCCGCGACAGCGCCAATTGCACCTGTGCTTCAAGGCGACAAAGTTCTTGGCTTCGTTTTTCTAAACACTGATTTCGTCAGCGCGATTGGATATTCGGGCAAGCCGATAAAAATTGTGATTGCGATCGACACCACTGGCAAAATCGCCGGCGCCAAGCTGGTAGAACATGCCGAACCGATTGTGCTCGCCGGCATCCCTGAGCAAAAGATCATTGATTTTATCGCCGCGTACAAGTCGCTGGATGTCAATCAAGCCGATGAAGATGGCTCTGGCGATCTGCCGCCAATCGACATTGTCTCTGGGGCCACGGTAACCATCATGGTTATCGATGATTCCATCAAGCGGGCCGCGCGCCGCGCGGCCCGCATTCTCGGCCTGGGCGGTTTGTCCCAAGATCCCAAAATTGCCCATGCAAAGAAAACGGTCATTGCCGGCAAAGCGGAATCGCTCGACTGGTCGACACTCATCGGTCAGGGTGCGGTTCGGCGCATGCACTTGACGCTCGATGAAATCAACAGCGCATTCGAACGTCTGGGCAATGAAGAAGCGATCGCGCGGCCGGAGCAAGGCGAGCCGGGCGAGACCTACATCGACCTCTATGCCGCTTCGCTTGCCGTCCCCACGATCGCGAAAAGCTTGCTTGGTGAGCAGGAATACAAGAACCACAAGGCTCGTCTTAAGCCTGGCCAGAATGCATTCTTGATCCTCGGGGCCGGCCGATACTCGTTTCGGGGGTCGGGCTACGTCCGCGGCGGAATCTTCGATCGTATTCAAATCATCCAAGGAGAAGAGAGCCTCCGTTTTCGCGACAAGGGCTACAAAAATCTCGGAACGATCGCGGCGGAGGGGGCGCCGAAGTTTAAGGAAGTTGCGTTGTTTTATGCACCCGAGGGAACAACATTCGATCCTGCGGAGCCCTGGCGGCTGCAGCTGCTGGCTCAACGTGCAGTTGGCGCACTCAAGAAAGTCTTTACGACCTTCGAACTGCCCTACCGGTTGCCGGATCGATACGTGAAAGTCGAAACACCTATAACTCCGTCCTCAAAGGATGCTGGTTCGGGCGTGGCCTATGAGAAAGACACGTCCAGCGACTTGTGGAAGCGCATGTGGGAGCGAAAGCGCGGTGACGTGATAATCCTCGTTATTGCGATTGCGGTGCTCACTATAGTGTTTTTCGGCCAGAACGAATTAGCACGACACCGCATTTTCGGAGACTGGTTCCGGATCGGATTCCTTCTCTTCACACTGTTCTGGATCGGTTTCTACGCCCAAGCGCAACTGTCCGTGGTCAATGTCTTTGCGTTTGCCAACGCGCTGCTCACGGATTTCCGTTGGGAGTATTTCCTGATGGAACCGCTGATCTTCATCTTGTGGTGCTCTGTGGCAGCGTCGTTATTGTTTTGGGGCCGCGGGGCATATTGCGGATGGTTGTGTCCGTTCGGTGCGCTGCAGGAGCTTACGAACAAAGCCGCCAGGGCGCTGAAGGTCCCACAGTATGAAGTTCCGTGGTGGCTACATGAGCGGCTCTGGGCATTAAAATATGTAGTGTTTCTAGCTCTTCTCGGCCTGTCGATTTATTCACTCACGTTAGCGGAGCAGCTCGCTGAGGTGGAGCCGTTCAAGACGGCGATTGTCTTATACTTCGTGCGCAGTTGGCCGTATTTGGTGTTCGTATTCGCTCTATTGATCGCTGGATTGTTCATCGAGCGCTTCTATTGCCGCTATCTATGTCTGCTTGGAGCCGCGCTTGCGATCCCTGGGCGATTGCGTATGTTTGACTGGCTTAAGCGCTACCCAAATTGCGGCGACCCGTGTCAAATTTGCGCGCAGAAGTGCATGGTCCAAGCGATCGATCAGCGTGGCGACATCAATACCAACGAGTGCATCTATTGCCTGGAATGTCAGCAGCTCTATCACGACGAACACGTCTGCCCAGTCGTGATTCACAAGTTGGGTAAGGCTCATGAATCTGAAGACGAAAACTCTCTCTATAAACGCCCCCGCCGGCTTGGACGGCCTCGATCTTATGAGGACTGAGGCCGTTAAAGCGCATCGCCGGCACTCGAATAGGAGGACAATCAAATGACAGGAAAGAAAATCCTGGATTCCAAGACGCAAGATGGTGTTAGCAGGCGCGGTGTGATCGGAGGCGCGGTATTGGCAGTCGGGGCGGGAACGCTGGCCACCCACGCCATGCTGCCGACGGCGCCCGTGCAAGCCGCGACGAAGTCCAATGATGTTGGGCCGGGGGATCTCGATGAATACTATGGTTTTTGGTCCGGCGGGCAATCGGGTGAGGTTCGGATAATTGGTGTTCCGTCAATGCGCGAGTTGATGCGCATCCCCGTACTCAACCGCTGCTCGGCCACAGGATGGGGACAAACGAACGAAAGCCGCAAGATCTTGATGGAAAACATGCTGCCACGCGAGATAGCGTTCTGGAAGAACAAAGGCGGTATTCCATTAAACGGCGACACGCACCATCCGCATATGTCATTTACTGATGGTACATATGATGGGCGCTACATTTTCGTCAACGATAAAGCGAATACACGTGTCGCCCGCATTCGTTGCGACATCATGAAGGTGGACAAGATTATCTCCGTCCCCAATGCGGCTGACATTCACGGGCTACGGCCGCAAAAGTACCCGCGCACGGGTTATATTTTTGCCAATGCAGAGCACCGTGTTCCCGTCCCAAATGACGGGATGATTCTCGACGATCCGGCAAACTATCATGCCATCTTCACCGCTGTTGACGGCGATACCATGAAGGTCGCCTGGCAGGTGATGGTTGATGGCAATCTGGACAATGTGGACGCGGATTACCAAGGCAAGTACGCCATCTCCAGTTGCTATAACTCCGAGGATGGCGTCACGCTCGCTGAAATGACTTCTGCGGAGCAAGACTGGGTGGTCGTCTTTGATATTGCAGCCATCGAGGCCGGTGTTAGGGCTGGTGACTACAAGACCTATGAAACCGATGTCCCCGTGCTCGATGGGCGCAAGGGCTCGAAATATACCCGCTACATTTCGGTCCCGAACAACCCGCACGGCGTCAACACCGCCCCCGATGGCATCCATGTCGTTGTCGCTGGCAAACTTTCGCCGACAGTCACGGTAATAGACGTTCGCAAATTGCCCGATGTCTTTTCCGACAAGATCAAGCCGCGTGATGCCGTGGTTGCGGAACCCGAACTGGGTCTTGGTCCATTGCATACGGCGTTCGATGGAGACGGAAATGCTTATACCACGCTGTTTCTCGACAGCCAGGCGTGCAAATGGAGCATCGAGAAGGCCCTCGCCCAGTTCAAAGGCGAAAATGTGGATCCGATCATCAAGAAGATCGATGTGCATTATCAGCCCGGCCACAATCACACATCGATGGGCGAGACGAAGGATGCGGATGGCAAATGGCTCGTTTCGCTCAATAAATTCTCAAAGGACCGTTTCATCAATGTCGGACCTCTGAAGGCTGAAAACGACCAGTTGATCGATATCTCCGGCGACGAGATGAAACTTGTTCATGATGGCCCGCAATTCGGGGAACCGCATGACTGCATTATCGTTCACCGCTCGCTTGTCAATCCGCGCCAGGTTTATGATCGAAAGGACCCCCGTTTCGATGATCTTCGCAAACTGGCCGAAAAGGATGGCGTTGTCCTCGAAGAGGCGAAGCATGTCATCCGCGATGGCAATAAGGTGCGCGTTTATATGTACTCTTCGGCGCCGGTGTTTTCCTTGGATCAATTTACCGTAAAACAGGGTGACGAGGTCACTGTCATCATTACCAATATTGATGATGTCGAGGATCTGACCCATGGCTTTACGCTAAGCAACCACGGCATAGCCTTAGAAATTTCGCCGCAAGAATCGGTCTCTGTCACATTTACCGCCGACATGCCCGGCGTTCACTGGTACTACTGTCAATGGTTCTGTCATGCTCTGCACTTGGAAATGCGCGGGCGTATGCTCGTTGAGCCGCGCGCGACATAACACCCCGGCGCAGCGCTTTGGCGTTGGGGATCCGAGAAGGATTGCGGCGGGGCTCGTCCTTGCTGCAGTCCTACTCCATTCGGCTGCAGTGGCGACCGCCGAAACGCTGGACGTTGCTCCTGGTGCCGGCACGCTTCAGGCGGCAATTGATCGAGCCACGGCGGGCGATGTCTTACGTCTGATGCCTGGCAAATACCTAGGTCAAATTACCATCTCCCGGCCTCTGACGCTTGATGGCCGAGGAAAGGCGACGGTCATCGGCACTGGCGAAGGTAGCGCGATTACCGTCAAGGCGCCAAATGTAACGCTGCGTGGTTTGACGGTAACCGGATCTGGTCTCCTGCTGGAAACGCAGGACTCCGGGATATTCCTTTCCAAAGAAGCGACCGGCGTAAAGGTGATCAACAATCGCGTGATCGATAATTTGATCGGCATCTATATCTGGGGCGCCCACGATGCTGTTGTGGCGTCCAATACCGTCGTTGGACGGCGTGACCTGCGCATGAGCGAGCGCGGAAACGGCATCCAGGTTTGGAACGCGCCGGGCGCTAGGGTTGAAGGAAACGACATCCGTTATGGTCGCGACGGTATATTTGTCACCACCAGCAAGGAAAATGTTTTCAAGAACAATCGCCTCCGCGATCTGCGTTTCGGCGTGCACTACATGTACACGAATGAGAGTCGCGTCGAAGGTAATGTCTCCGAGCGCAACCACCTCGGGTATGCCATTATGTTTTCAAAGGCAATTGAAGTCAGGAACAATCGCTCTAAAAACGACCGGGATCGCGGCATTCTCTTCAACTACGCCAACAACGTAACCGTTCAAGACAACGTTGTTACAGGCGGGCCGGAGAAGTGCATATTTATCTACAATTCCAACAAGAACGTCATAACCCGCAACTACCTTTCCGAGTGTGCGATTGGCGTTCACTTCACTGCAGGTTCGGAACGAAATGTTATCTTCCAAAACGCGTTTGTGGCAAACCGCACACAAGTGAAATATGTTGGCACGCGGTGGCTCGATTGGTCGTCGAAAGGACAGGGCAACTACTGGAGCGATCACACCGCTTTTGATCTCAACCGCGATGGCATCGCCGATCGGGCCTACAAGCCGAACGATCTGACCGATCAGATCCTATGGCGGCATCCTGCGGCTAAACTGCTGGTGAACAGTCCCGCAGTTCAGATTCTGAAATGGGCACAGTCCGCTTTTCCCGCGCTCCACCCCGGCGGCGTCATCGACAGCGCGCCGCTCATGATGGTGCCTGACCCAATCAAACAACAGTTGGAGAGTGGGTCGTGACGGAAGCGGCATGCATCGTTATCAAGCGCGCCGTTAAGAGCTATGGCGATATTCGCGCGCTCGACGGAATAGACTTAGAGATCCCGCCTGGCGAGTGTATGGCTCTTGTCGGACATAATGGAGCCGGCAAGACCACCTTAATAAAATTGATCCTGGGCCTCGCACGCCCGACCTCTGGCACAATCAGTGTCATGGGACAATTCCCAGGAACGTCCGGCTTTGACACTCTGCGGTGCCACATCAGTTTTTTGCCTGAACAGGCCATTTTCCAGGGTTCGCTCACCGGCCGCGAAACACTTACTTTCTACGCCCGGCTCAAGAATGCCCCCACGCAGGGTCTTGATCAGCTTTTTCAACAGGTGGACCTCCTAGAAGCGGCGGGGCGCAAAGTCTCCACCTATTCAAATGGCATGCGCCAGCGCCTCGGTGTCGCTCAGGCACTGATTGGAAATCCACGTATTCTGGTGCTTGATGAGCCGACGACCGGCCTTGATCCAGATTCGCGTGCGCGCGTTTACGCAATCATTGAAGAGAGGAAGGCAGATGGTGTCGCTGTTCTTCTCTCTTCCCACGCCTTGACCGAGCTTGAGGCGCGCGCCGACCGGGTTGCTATCCTTCATCATGGGCGGCTGCGAGCTTGTGCCAGCATACCTGAGTTGCGAAAGCACGCCGGACTTATCCCTGAACTCCGTATTAAAGCTGGGCAGGAGCAAATGTCGGCGCTTGCCCGTCATTTTGCACAATGCATTGAGCCCTGCAGCTTCGTTAACGGCGTCGCAGTGCTCAACTGCCCGCCACGAGACAAGCTCATCATGCTCAGAGAGATTTTGAATCTCGGTCTAGCGATAGACGATATCAGCCTCGCGGAACCAAATCTCGAGCAGATCTTTGCCGCCTACACAGACAGGACGCCCGCGCAGTGAAACAGATCTTTTTCATTGCTCTTAAGGAGGTACAGGACGGCATGCGAAACCGTTGGGTGGTCCTGATTACGCTGGCCATGGCCGCCTTCGCGCTCATCCTTGCGCTCCTTGGAAGCGTGCCAACGGGAATGACCAAGATAAGTTCGCTCGCCGTCACGGTTGTTAGTCTTGCCTCACTAAGCATTTTTTTCATTCCGCTCATCGCGTTGCTTTTGACCTATGACAGCATTGTGGGAGAGGCGGAACGCGGCACGCTCATCTTACTACTGTCTTACCCGATCGCACGTTGGCAGGTGATCGTCGGTAAATTCTGTGGCGCTCTTATTCTCCTCTCTTTGGCGATTGCTCTCGGCTACGGCAGTGCCGGTATTGCCATCAGCCTCACCGCAGAAACCGCATTTACCGAACAAGCGTGGAGCAGCTTCTCAAAGCTTCTATTGTCGTCCGTTCTGTTTGGCGCGGTATTCTTATCCCTTGGCTTTCTCATCTCAACGTCGCTCCGAGAGCGTGGCACAGCCGCCGCTGCAGCGATTGGAATCTGGCTCTTCTTCGTTCTCCTTTATGACATGGGGCTTCTTGGGCTCCTCGCGAGTGATGCTGGCAAAACCGTCGGAACCGATCTGGTGTTCGGCCTTCTCTTGGCAAATCCAGCCGACGCATACCGCATGTTCAATCTGGTTGGCAGTGATGAGACCGCCATTCTGTCCGGCATGGCGGGGCTTAGCCTGGAGAGGCAGATCCCGGCAATGGTTCCCATCGCAGTGATGGTTGCTTGGGTAGCGTTGCCACTTGCTAGTGCGTGCGCAATTTTTCAAAGGAGGCAGGTGTGAATTTCGCTCCGCAAGTTCACATTTTCTGCCTCATTGTTGGTGTTGCGGTCCTGAGTGGCTGTGACGAGAAAGTGGTGCCGCCAGATCCTGTCGGGCTTACCCGAGAAGCAAGTGGTCACTACTGCCAAATGATCATTGTCGATCATCCAGGACCAAAGGCTCAGGTGTTTGAGGTTGGCCGCAGCGAGCCTGTCTGGTTCTCTTCCGTGCGTGACGCCTTGTTCTACCTCAAACTTCCAGGCGAGGCGCAACGGGTATCTGCCATCTATGTCCACGACATGGGAAAGGCCTCCAGTTGGGAGCGTCCGCAAAACGACGGCATTTGGGTTGAGGCAGCCGCGGCAATCTATGTCATTGGAAGTTCGCGGCGTGGCGGCATGGGAACACGGGAGACCGTGCCCTTTGGTCAGAAGAGCGAGGCCGAAACATTCGCGCGCCGCTTTGGCGGCAGCGTCGTCGCCTTTGATAACATCCCCACCGATTATATCCTTGGCAATGCAGGCGATCATGCGTCAAGCGCAAAGCAAACGCGTTGGCCAGAAGATAGAGGGATTGGTTCGCGATCAATGCGAAGCAAAGATGCATCGAGATGAACACCAAAGTGACAAGGCGCCGCTTCATATCGATTGCCGCGGCTTTCGGCGGCAGCAGCTTGTTGGCTTGCTCGGGAGCCGGTGTTGCGAATGCCGGGCTGAGCCGCCCCCTGAGATGGCGCGGAAGCGCATTGGGAGCCGAAGCGGAAATCCAACTCTATAATGGCAATCACGAAAGAGCTGAACACGCGCTTGTTGGCTGCCGGAAGGAAATTGCGCGTCTCGAAGCTCTGTTCAGTTTGTACAGGTCAGATTCAGCGATCAACACCCTCAATCGCGAGGGCTCACTCGACCATCCCGATAATGACTTCCTCAATCTTCTGTCCCGAGCCGCCTCTGTCAGCGCGCTCACCGCAGGCGCATTTGACATCACCATACAACCTCTCTGGTCCCTCTATGCATCCCATTTCGCCGCGACCAACGCCGATCCTGCCGGACCCAAAGAAAACGAGATTGGGCGAACTTTGGCGCTGATTGGATGGGACGGAGTGGAGCTGTCGACCGAGCGCATCGTTTTTGCGCGAAAGGGCATGGCCATCACTTTTAACGGCATCGCGCAAGGTTTTATTACCGATCGAGTCGCGCAATTGCTGCGTCGTGATGGTTACGAGAACGTTCTAGTCCAACTTGGTGAAAGCTATGCGATGGGGCGGCATGCCGATGGGCGGCCCTGGCGCGTCGGTATTGGCTCGCCTAATGGCGATGGTTCGGTGTTGACGAGCGTGTCGCTGGAAAATAGGGCGCTTGCTACATCTGGAGGTTACGGCAGTCCGTTCTCACAAGATGGGCAGCACCATCATCTTTTCGATCCGCAGAACGGGCGTAGTGCCAACCATTACCGCTCCGTCTCGGTCCTTGCACCTGACGCGACTACCGCTGACGCACTTTCCACAGCCTTAGCTGTAACCTCGCGACAGCATTTAAAGCGGACCCTTGCGAACTTCTCTGATGTGCGCGTGTTCCTGAGCGGCAATGACGGGGAGCTGGGATGGCTAACCCAGCACAAATCGGAAGAGGAAAGTACAAAGGCGGATCGCGCTTTGTCGGGTATCAAACCCACTGAGGGGCCGGCGCTGAAGGGTTCGCGTCAAATGTAAGATTGGCGGAGATCTTGGCACCGAGCCGAGCGGGGCCGGCCAGATCGCAAGCGACCGGGATGCCTACAACTGACCGGCCCCCACGGAGTAGTCCAGGCGGCATGTTAGTTCATGGCGGCTTCATCGGCTAGATGCTGCGTTGGCGCCGGAGCAAGCCGAGGCTGCGAAGGTGGCCACGCAGCAAGTGCTGGAATGAAGACCTCGGGTG
>JAAERO010000318.1 GCA_024230315.1 Hyphomicrobium sp. | reverse complement strand
GATCACGCGCTCCAGATCGAAATCATAGAAAAACTGGCCTTGGCCCTGTTCCCGCCGCCCCATCATCGCAATGCCTCCGTCGCCATAACGTCAAACGACGGAATCACTGTTCGCTGGCGATCTCAATAGGAGTTTTACAACAGTATCAGGGGTAAAGCGGACATGCGGCCGGTTCATATTCGCGCCCGCGTAAGTCTGACATCTGGCTGCATGAGGTTCGCTTACCTACCAATAGCGACCGTGATTGCTGGCGTTTCAGAATTTCGCTGCGGTGGCAATTGCCGCTATCCCAGTTCACTTCGAATCAAGCCACCCAGCGACGGCCCATCGCGTCCTCAAGGCGCGTGACAGTCCCGCGCGCCATCGTTCCCTCGATGATTTCCCGAAGCTGGTGGCTCCACGCTGCCAGGACAGTCTTTTTCCGTTCCACCAAGTCGGTGCGCACATAATGCCGGACCAGCGTTCGCGTCTCTCGGCCCCCCGCTTCGTAGCCAACCACCGCGGCGACAAGATCGAGCGCAATACCCATCTCCGTCAGCAGCGTGGCCACCGTGCGCCGCAGGTCATGGGTCGTAAATTTGTCGATCGGCAACTTGTCGCGCCGCGTCAAGAGGTAGTGTCCGATATGGGCAGCAGTAAAAGGGGTCCTCGTCTCGGCCGTGAATAGCGGCCCGGATTGAACAGCCGAAAGCCGCGATTCGATGATCTGTCGAGCAATCCCGACCAGCGGCGTGACGCGGGGTCGTTTGTTTTTCGAACGCGCGGCCGGTAGCGTACAAGTCCATTGCTCGCGGTCAATTTCCTCGGCGTAAAGCCCGCTGATTTCACCACAGCGGGCGCCCGTCGCAAGTTGAAGCTTCAAAATATCCGTCGGGTCGGGCGGAAGATCGCCGTTTTCCAACCATTTCCAAAGCGCCTCGATTTCTTCGGCGGAAAGCACGCGGTCGCGCGGTGTGCCGGGATCGTAAGCCTTCAATCCCGCGGTGGGGTCTGTCTCCACGATGTCCTGCGACAAGGCCCACCGGAACATAGCCCCCACAGTCTGCCGGCGCTTCTCAGCTTCGCGCTCGATTCCCTGATCGGCAACCGCGTCCAACAGTTCCCGAATGTCGCGCCGTCGAAGATCGTCTGCGTGCCGGTCCAGAATAGGCGCGAGCGCCCTATTCAGGCGACGCTCGATATCGTCTGCAGTGCGCAAGCGTCCGGGGACGCGCCTGCGGACATAAAGTGCAATTAGCTTCTCGACGGTGAGCCGCGACGCCGCGGCGGCTCGGCTGTCGGCTTCTTCGGCGATCAGGTCGCGCCCGGCACGTCCCGCGCTGGTCAGCCCGTTGGCGCGCTCGCGTGCCTTTTCGAGGCTCACGTCGGCGACACGCCCCAGCGAGACCCGCCGCACTTTTCCAGTGCCGCGGATTCGGTAGGCCAGGTCCCACGTCTTGATGCCGCTCGGGGCGACCCGCACCGCCAACCCGACGCAACGTTGATCGGATACCCGGTAAGGGGTTTCAGAAGGCCGCAGAGCCTCGATTGCCCGATGCGTGAACGAAACCATGCCGCGCGTCAGTCCAGAGCCACAAGCCATTTTCTCAACCCTTCGGTTCATCCCTTCGTCGCAACGCTGTCGCAACAAATTAGGCGGCACTCAGCGAACCGGATCGAACGTGCTGGAATAATAACATCTTGTTATTTCAACACAAAATTCACGCCACCGGACGACAGCGAATTGCCACGAACAGATATACAAGGGCTGCCGGATAACCTGGCTCGATCGTAAACAGCGGCACGGCACCAGCCTGCTCAGCGCGTTCAAGTTCGGCCTCTGCCTTGTCCGCCGTGCAAAGGCGAATGGCGCGGGTGCTCCGCCGCGGCGCGACAGTTCAGGCACGGCAGCAATGGCGGCTTCGGCGCCCCCGAAGTGGTTGATCAGCGCGCGGAAGGTGACCGGTCTGACGTTTTCGGAGCGAATGAGGCGAACGCATGGCAGACGTTCAGCTGTGCCCAACTCTGCTACGGGGAGTGGTGCTGCAACAAAGAGGTTGTGATTATGCATGAGCGCCAATCTTGGGCTCCTCCCCGGCAACCAGGCGATGAATGTTGGCGCGGTGTTTGTATATTAAAAGTACGGAAAGCGGCGCAGCCAGGATGGCCGTAGCGTAATCTCCGACGGTCAAAAGCCAGATCGGCGTAACGATGGCGGCGACGATCGCCGAGAGAGACGAGTAGCGCGACAGGATCGCGACGAGCAACCAAACCGAGCAGAAGGCCAGCGCCCCCGGCCAGTTGAGCCCAAGCAGGATGCCGATGTACGTGGCGACGCCCTTGCCGCCCTTGAAACCAAGCCATACGGGATAGGTGTGGCCGATGAAGTCTGCGAACCCGGCAACGAGAGAAGCGAGTATCGCCACGCCACCTAAGGCGCCAATGGCGTGGCCGATGAGTACAGCCGCCGTACCCTTGAGCAAATCGAGAAAAAGCGTGAGCGCTGCAATCCCTTTATTTCCAGTACGCAGAACGTTTGTTGCGCCGATGTTGCCCGAGCCGATGTCGCGCACGTCGCCGAGGCCCGCTGCGCGCGTCAAAACAAGACCGAATGGGATCGAGCCCAGTAGGTAGCCCAGCACAAGTGCAGCGATGGTGTAGGGGTTGAGGAATTCGCCCATGTTTGGAACCGGGGAAGAATGTTGCTCTAAGCGGCGCCTATGTCCGCTCGGCGCCACCGTACTGATAGTGCGGTTTTCCTTTCCCTTCCTACCCCCTCCTGTCCTTGGTGGCTCCCTTTTTTAGGGGGATTTGGCAGAAGAATAGGGGCCGCTGCTTTTGCGGCCCCCTCCAGTCACCGTCAGTTCGGTACCAATTACGGTACCAATCAAGGCCTCGTTGTCGGCCGTGGCATTTTACCAATCCCCTCCCGTGCTCTATGTATAGAGACACAACAGGGGGACGGATTGCTGGGGGCGTTACTCAAACGCGAGATTGAAGTCGAACTGCTGGACACAACGGCGGCCCGGCGTCCTACCCTCAAGGCTGTCGTGAGTCCTAAGCGTCGCGCTAAATCCTTTCCCGTCGTCCTGCTCTATCCCGAGTCCGAACCCGAGCCGCAGTCGCAGGCCGAAGCGGTGCTGTCTGAAATTCAAAAGCATGCCGAACACGCGATTGGGAACTACGTTCCCTCGACACACCTTCAACGCTTCTATGGGGAGCTGTGTGAGCGCGAGGGATGGAAGCGCAAGCATTGGTGCGTCATGGGCCATGAACTCGGCAAGCTCACCAATAGAGTTTGCAAGAAGCGCGGCACAAACTGACCGGCCCCCACGGAGTAGTCCAGGCGGCATGTTAGTTCATGGCGGCTTCATCGGCTAGATGCTGCGTTGGCGCCGGAGCAAGCCGAGGCTGCGAAGGTGGCCACGCAGCAAGTGCTGGAATGAAGACCTCGGGTG
>JAAERO010000317.1 GCA_024230315.1 Hyphomicrobium sp. | reverse complement strand
ATCAGCAGCAACGTGATGGCTACCAGTAACCTGAAGAGTGCGATGAGTTCCTTGACTGACGAGCAATCGTTCTCCGAATGATCCGCTGACATAGCTTCCGGCAGTGAGTGCATCCCAGACCTCTTGGACGGTGATGTTATTGAGTGCAGAGATGGCAGTGCCGTTTGATGTGATACCTGCGTTGTCGGGTGCTACTGTGTTTGCCCCATCGGTTCCACGCATGTCTGCATTGCTGAGACAAACTGCAACATCATCGTTCGCAGGATCAAAATCGTTGAGTGCTGCAATACTTGCAGACGTTGCAAGTGTCGAGACATCAGCTTGGCTTGCAGTCCTCGACGCTGAGTCTGTAGTGACTGCATTGGCTACCGTTGCCACAGTAGTGACGTTTGCGACTGCGTCAGACGCTGCATCAAACGTCGATGCGTTGTCAGTTCCACGTTCAGCAGCAAGAACCTCAAAGTTCCAAGACTGAACGTATGCCTGGCTACTAATGGTTGCAGTCTCTTGGATTGTAAAGCAGTCACCTTCTGCTTCGGACGCAGGGTTGTAGTAAGCATCATAGATGCCTGTGGTTGCACTGCGTTTGGTCACGGTCACAACGTCTGCTGTGAGTGATCCGTTCTTGTAGACGACGACAGTGGGAGTGCTGTCTGCATCGACGAGCACTCCTGCTGAAGTGTATGTCATGATTGTCCAGTAGGACGTGTTGCCTACTTTCAAAGTTGCAGGTCTGCTCATCGGAGCCTCGTCTGAAAGAGTTGTTT
>JAAERO010000316.1 GCA_024230315.1 Hyphomicrobium sp. | reverse complement strand
CAAGCCGATCACCTTTCTTCGACAGAAGCTCAAGCCGCCTGTCGGAATCGAAAAACCCAATCTGCGCCATCGTGCCCCGCCCGAATCAATCTGTCAGGCATCAGACTCGCATAAGTCGGAGTATGGGTTATTTTTCGAGGTACCCTTATGTGGTATGACGGCAGGAACATGACCGCAAAGCGACGAGGCTGGGAATTGTTGATATAGAGTGCATCGCTCGCGCGAGCGCCACAATCATGCGCGATGAATTTGTTCGGAGGCTAAAAGTCATTGGCGAACGGTTGCGGGCCTTTGTGATGCGGTAGGCCCAGGCCGGAGCGTCCCGGGGAACCATGACGAATCTCATAGCGCTGCCTAGCGGAACCGAACTCGTCGGCGACTACCGCATTGAGCGAGTGCTGGGGGCCGGCGGTTTCGGCATCACCTATCTCGCGGACGAGATTGCACTCGCACGCTTTGTCACCATAAAAGAGTATTTTCCAAGTGACTTCGCCGCGCGCGCCGGCGGCATCGATGCGGCGCCGCGTTCACAGGACTGCGCTGGCGACTACCGCTGGGGCCTGGACCGGTTCATCGAAGAAGCACAAACGCTCGCCAAGTTCGATCACACAAACATTGTGCGGGTCTATCGCTACTTCCGCTCCAATAATACCGGCTACATGGTCCTGCACTTCGAGGAGGGTGAAAGCCTCAAGAGCTGGCTGAAGTCGCGGGGCCGCGCACCGCGGCAAAAGGAACTCGATGCCATTTTGGCACCGATGCTCGATGCGCTGGAGCTGATCCATAAATCCGACTTCCTGCATCGTGACATCGCGCCCGACAACATCATCATCCGCAAGGCTGGCGATCCAGTTCTTATCGATTTTGGTTCGGCTCGCGGCGAAATCGCTGCGCACTCCAAGACGGTCTCCGCACTCGTCAAGCCGGGCTACAGTCCCTACGAGCAGTATGCCGAAACGAGCAAGCGACAAGGCCCTTGGACCGACATCTATGCGCTGGGCGCGACCCTTTATCATGCAGTTACCGGTAAGCGTCCACCAGACGCGCCCTCGCGCATGATCAAGGATGAGATCGTGCCGGCCCAAGAGGCCGCGATCAGCTCCTACCGGCCGGGCTTCCTCAAGGCAATCGATCGCGCCCTTAAGCTCAACGTCGAGTCGAGGCCGCAGTCGATCGCAGATTGGCGCAACGACCTGCTGGTGGCCGATGCTCCAAAAACGGGGTGGCTCACGCGTTCGCTGGAGAAAAAGAAGAAGAAAGAAAAGGAAGCTCCTTCTGAAGCAGACGAAGTGATAGTGGCTGAGCCACCGGCTAATCGTCCGGCGCCCGCTGCTGCAAAGCTGGCGCACGTTCCGCCCGACGTGCCTGGTCCCAAGGGCGGTATGCTCGATTTTTTCGACGAGCTGCGGAGAAAGCCCGCTCCGCGAGGCGCTCCCGTTGCGCGGGCAGCCGCATCATCTGCACTTGCCGAGACGGTGAAGCTCGAGGAGCCGGCGCCTATTCCGAAAACTAAGAAAGTTGCTCTGCCCAAGAGTCCGGGGCCTAAGAGTCCGGTCCCCAAGAGTCCTTGGCTCAAGAAGCCTGCACTCAACAAAGCTGAGCCCAAGAAGTCTGCGGCTCCAAAAAAGGCTGCGCGGAAACCGCGCGCGCTTTTCGAACCGCGCCGCCAGACGCGCCCGCGCCCGGTGAAGGGCACCCGCAGGCGGTGGGTCCCGCTCGCCTTCAAGCTTCTTATTGGCGTCGGTGTTGCAAGCACGGCGGTCGCCATGCAGGATCGCTTCTCTTCGGTTGGGACCCCTGGCGTGGCTCTGCCGCCGGGCCAGCAGACCCAGGCGAGGCCGCCAGCCTCAGGCGTCGCTCTGATTGCCGAATTCGATGCGCACCAGGGGCGCGTCGCGGGCATTGACTATTCAGACGACGGGCGCTGGATCGTGACAGCTGGCAAGGATGCCACGATCAAGATTTGGGACGCCGCCCAACATTCTCTTATCCGCACCATCGAGCTTAACGACGGAGGAGCCACCGCGCTGGCACTCTATGGCAAGCGCGCTTTGACGGGGCATGCAAACGGCAAGGTTGTGCTCTGGGGCCTGGAGCGCGGAGAAAAGCTAGCAACGGTTCAACGAAACGAGGCCAACATCTGGGCGGTTGCCTTTTTGGGCGACCCCGACCGGTTTGCGGTCGCGAGCCATGACTGGAGGGTTACGCTGTGGGACGTGCGTCAGCAATCCGCGCCCTTGAGCATTCTGGAGGGTCATGACAATGCCGTACAGGCCCTCGCCGTTGCGCCCGGACGGCAGCTGCTCGCTTCAGGCAGTGCCGATAAGACCGTGCGATTGTGGGATCTGAAATCGTTGAAGCGCAAGCGCACGTATCGCGGGCAGCGCGACTTTATCACCGCTCTTGCGTTCTCTCAGGACGGAAAGAGGCTTGCTGGCAGTGCGCTCGATGGCCGTATCCGGCTCTGGTCGACCTTGTCGCGCCGCACGCTGCGTCTGCTCCGCGGTCATAAGGGGAAGGTCGAAGATCTGGCGTTCTCGCCCTCAGCAACCCAGCTCGCCTCGGCAGGTGAGGATGGGACTGTACGTCTGTGGAACCTCAATCGGCGCAATTCCTCGCGCACGTTGACCGGTCATATCGGTGGCGCGACGGCCCTTGCCTTTGCGCCCAACGGGCAACAACTGGCGTCAGCAGGCGCCAATGGCAAAGTGCGCCTGTGGGCAATGCCGCCAGCGAAAATCGCCAAAGATTGAGCGCAGGGGTGCCCGTCGCGCTTGGGTTTTTCCTGACTAACAACACTTGAAGCCACGGTTCACTCTCGACGCAGCAGGCGAAGAGAGGCAGAATGCGGGCTGCACTGGAAGCAAAAACGCGCTGGCCACTCTCATGGAACTCGATGCCGTACTGCTTGCACGTATACAGTTCGCATTCACCATCACATTCCACATAATCTTCCCCAGCTTCACCATTGGGCTTGCCGCATTCATCGCCACGTTGTTGGTGCGCTGGCGCATCACGAGGCAAGAGCACCTGCACCGGCTCGCCCGGTTCTGGACCAAGATCTTTGCGGTTTCCTTCGCGATGGGCGTCGTTTCCGGCGTTGTGATGTCATACGAGTTCGGCACCAATTGGAGCCACTTCTCGGTTGTGGTCGGCAACGTGATTGCGCCGCTGATCGGATACGAGGTGCTCACCGCATTCTTCCTGGAGGCGACATTCCTCGGCATCATGCTGTTCGGCTGGTCGCGTGTTTCGCCCAATCTGCATGTTCTCTCCGCCGTATTGGTGGCAATCGGCACGTCGCTATCGGCCTTCTGGATTCTCGCGGCCAACAGCTGGATGCAAACACCGGCAGGTCACGAAATCCGGGACGGCATCGCCTATCCGGTCGATTGGATCGCAATCATTTTCAATCCGACCTTCCCCTATCTTTTCGCTCACATGTTTACGGCGTGCTATCTCACCACCTCTCTCGTGGTGCTGGCTGTCGGTGCACGCTACCTCGTCGCGGGGCGCTTCCTCGAGGAGGGGAGCACGATGCTGCGCATGGGGCTTGGTATGGTCGCCATACTCACCCCGCTACAGATGTACATTGGCGATGCTTCGGGGATTAACGCCGAGAAGCATCAGCCCGAGAAAATCGCCGCAGTCGAGGCCCATTGGGATGGGAATAAGCCTGGAGATCTCGTCCTCTTTGCAATTCCCAATGAGGAAGAAGAACGCAACGACTTCGAAATCTCTATTCCCAATGGCGCAAGCTGGATCATCACGCACTCGGCGGACGGGCTCTTTCCCGGGCTGAAGGACTTCGCGCGCGATGACCGCCCGCCGGTTGTCCCGGTGTTCTTTGCTTTCAGGATCATGGTTGGTATGGGCATTCTCATGCTGATTGCCGGTTGGGTGGGCGCATGGCTGTGGTTTCGAGGGCTGTTGTTGACGACCAAGTGGTATCTGGAGATTGCCCAATACGTTTGGCCGATCGGCTTCATCGCCATTCTCGCCGGCTGGTATGTCACGGAAATCGGGCGCCAGCCTTGGCTCGCCTACGGTATCCTGCGAACAGCCGATGCGGCCTCGCCGGTCGCGCCTGCTGCAGTGCTGACAACACTGGTACTCTTCGTTCTGGTCTACACCTGCATCTTTGCCATGGGCATCTACTACATCAACCGCCTGATCGAGTATGGGCCCAAAGGTGCCGCCGCGGCGACGCCCCAGGCGCTGCCATCGCGGCCGCTCGCTGTGGCGAGCGATGCGGCTCATGAAGCGATGAAGGAGAAGTGAGGCATGGACCCGATCGCTCTATGGCTTCCGATTGTCTGGGCCGCCATCATCGGGACTGCGGTGGCACTCTACGTCGTCCTCGATGGCTTCGATTTGGGGCTCGGCATCCTCTTCCCGTTCGAGCCCAGCGAGAGTCGGCGCGACGTGATGATGAATTCTGTCGCGCCCTTCTGGGACGGCAATGAGACATGGCTCGTCCTGGGAGGCGGCGGGCTGTTCGTCGCCTTCCCGCTCGCTTACTCCGTGATCATGCCGGGGCTCTACCTGCCCCTCATCATCATGCTACTCGGGCTTGTTTTCCGTGGCGTCGCCTTCGAGTTCCGTTGGGCCGCCAAGCCCAAACATGAGCTGTGGGACATCGCTTTTGCCGGAGGCTCGATCGTCGCGGCATTCATGCAAGGTGTGGTGCTTGGCGGCTTCCTGCAGGGCATCGAGGTACAAAATAACGCGTTTGCCGGGGGGGCGCTTGACTGGTTTGCGCCGTTTCCGCTGTTTACCGGTGTGGCGATGCTCGCGGGCTACGCGCTCTTGGCGAGTACGTGGCTCGTCATGAAGACCGAGGGCCCGATGGCGGAACAGGCGCGCAGCTGGGCGAAGTGGCTGCTTATCGTGGTGCTCGTGATCATGGTGATCATCAGCCTGTGGACGCCGCTCGCCTTTGAACGGATCGCGGAGCGCTGGTTTAGTTGGCCAAACATACTCTACCTGTCGCCCTTACCGCTGTTGACTGCTGTCGTCGCCTTCCTATGTTGGTACGGGCTGAGAACCGGCCGGGAGGCGATGCCGTTTTTCTCTGCGGTTGGTCTCTTCCTGCTCGGATTCTTTGGGCTCGTGATTTCCAACGTGCCCTATCTCGTGCCGCCGTCAATAACGGTCTGGGAGGCCGCCGCCGTTCCAGAGTCGCAGATCTTTACGCTGGTCGGTGTGCTGATCATGCTGCCGATCATCCTGGGCTACACAGCGTTCGTCTATTGGACGTTTCGTGGCAAGGTGCGCGAAGGCGAGGGCTATCACTAAGCCCTGCGTGATTGCCATGCGAAAAGCCAAAGGCTTGCCATCATCTGCCTGCATAGATGCGGGCTCATTCGTGTCGCGGCAGCCAATCCACTAGCGACGGCGAAATTACACAACGAACTCGGAGAGTGAATGTTCGGCTGGTTCAAGCGCAACAAGGGATTTGAGTGGCACGACTATGTTCGCACAACGATTCTCTTGCGCCGCCAGAAACGGCGTGAGCGGTTGGCCGAGGCAGGCCACGCTGCGGCGCGAGGAGTGAAGGACGCAGGCCGACGCGGTGCTGCCGCCAGTATCGAGGGTGTCCAGGGGTTAGGACGCGGCGCCGTGGCCGCTAATCAACAAGGTGCCGCCATGAGCGTCGCAGGTGCGAGTGCCGCGCGAGAGAAGGTCCGCACCGGCCTAGCTCATCTATGGGCAGGGTTAGGCGTCGTCGGTAGGAGCTTTGGCCGGAGCTCCGCTTGGCTTTGGGCGCGCACACGCGCGGGCAGTATACGATTGGGACACATGCTCGTAGCTGGGCTGGCCGCCGGCGCCAAACGGCTGGAGCCAACGTTTGCCATGTTGCGGCAGCCGAACATTCGCGCGCCGCTAGCTATCGTAGGTTTTGCTGCCATCTTTGGTGCCGTTGCCCGCATCCTTGCCATGGGATTTGATTTCGATGTCGTCATTGCCATGCTGATTGGGCTGGTGATCCTCGGTCTTCTTTTCATGGCCCGCCTGTCCGGCGGCGTAGGTTGATCAGGACTTGAGTTGCGCAGTAGAGCGAGCAACTTTGCCTCCAAAGGATCGGCCACGATTGGCACTGCGGTTGTCGGCGCAGTGCTCGTACTCGTTGCCGGCGCCGGCTGGTTCCTCTGGCAAAACGCGCCCGCTTTCCCGGCCCGTCAGAGCCTGACCGTCGCGTCGTCCAAAATCGTAGGGCGCGGTGTTGCCATTTCCGGCGATACGCTGCGTATCGCAGGTGCGACGCTGCACCTCGATGGTATTGAGGCGCCTGTGCCCGGCCAGCGATGTAGGCGCGGAAAATCGAGGCGTTGGAATTGCGGCGCGTCTGCGACGTCTGCTCTGTCACGACTTGTCCGGCGCGCGAAGGTATCGTGCGAAATCACTGGGTCTGATGACAACGATAGTCAGCTTGGCGATTGCCACGTCGGTGATAAAGACATTGCAGCCCAACTCGTGCGGGGCGGCATGTGTTTGCAACCGCTGGTTTCTTTGCACCCTATACGGGTCTGGAAGAGCAAGCGCGCAAAGAGAAACTTGGGATTTGGCGCGGCCCGATCGTGCGGCCGTCTGACTATCGCGCGCAAAAATGGGAAGAGGCCAAGCGCGCCGCTCCCAATGGCTGCCCCATAAAGGGCAACGTTTCACGTGGCCGCCGCGTCTACGTTTTGCCATGGGCGCGCGGCTACGAGCGCGTGAAGATAACGCGTAGACGTGGAGAGCGCTGGTTCTGCAGCGAAACCGAAGCCCAGGCAGCGGGATGGAAGCCTGCCGGCTCGTTCTGATCAAATCGCTTGGACAGTGCGCTTTTGCAGCGGGAGCCGACAAAGCAAAGCCCGCGGTCGGGGGGAAGACCGCGGGCTGCAAAACGCGACGCCACTTAGGGGGGACAGGTAGGGGGCGCCACGAGAGGAATTCAGCCTAATACCGTTCCTCTCAAATTGGCAAATTGCCGCCCGAAAGCCTTTCCAGTGAGTTAAGAACCGGCCTCGAACGGAGCGTGCTTCCGCTCAGTATCGCGAACGCTTTCGTTGCATTGCACAAAGAGAACCGCGAGTGTTGTTAACGCCCAGTCCGTCAGCCATCTCGATCTTCAGGGCAGATCTCAATTTCGGTGAGAGTATTGCCGCGCACAATGGTCGCCGTGACTATCTTTTCAATCCGATGCGCGTCCAGCAGGCGGAACATGTCATCGACGCCGGTTACGGCTTCGCCGTCGAGGCGCACGAGTAGGTCACCGGTCTTAAGGCCCGCCTTGTCTGCTGGGCTGCCTGGCTGCACTTCGCGGATGTACACGCTGCTCTGCTGTATAAAGCCGTGCTTGAAGGCAAGCCGCGGTGGCAGCGGCATTTGCTCTGCAACGATGCCAACGCGCGCGCCGCACCCGGCCGTGCAGCAAGATCTGCGCTAGCACATGTTGAGCCGTATTGGTCGCCACGGAAAAACAAACGCCTTGTGCGCCAAGGATCATCGCCGTGTTGATTCCAATTACGTCGCCGGACGAGCTTGCAAGTGGTCCACCTGAGTTGCCGGGGTTCAAGGCCGCATCCGTTTGAATGACGTCGCCGATGAGACGCCCGTTTTGGGCGCGCAACGAACGGCCGACAGCGCTGACAATGCCGGCCGTTACCGTCGGACTGGAAGCCTAAGGGATTGCCAACCGCAATCGCAATTTGGCCCGGCCGTACGCTCTTGGAATTGGCGAGGCGGGCCGCGGGTAGTGTCTCGCTCGTCTCTCCGCGAAGGACGGCCAAATCGGTATCGGTATCCTTGCCCAAGACGCGAGCCGAAAAACTCCGGCCATCGGAAAGCGTGATTGAAATCAGACACGCTGTGTCGACCACATGGTTGTTGGTGAGAATGAGGCCATCAGGCGATACGATAACGCCTGAGCCTGTTCCTTCGCCGCGGCGCCCTTGGCGAAGTCCGGAATGCTCGACACGAACGACGGTGAGGGCGATGGCATCGACGACGTCGACGACGGCACGCGACTAGGAATCGAGCAATGCCTCGTCAAAAGTTTTGTCAGGGTCACGTGCGCCCTTACGTTCGTGGCCGGTGTCCGACTCGCTTACGAAGCCATCGCCGAGAAAACTAATGATGTTTCGCATGCCAATCTCCCTGACTCGAGGCGGCGGAGAGCGCCTCGTTCACTTGACGGGCATATATATGGGGATTGCATGGCGGAGGGAGGAGTGATCAACACGTAGGTGCGCGACTGCAACGATCGCTATCAGCCATCAACGCCAGGACATCTTGAACGGAGAAATACGAATTGCACTGACAGTCTTGTTGCCGCGCGTGTAGCCGACGTCGGAGATAACACCTGAAATATTGGACTTTTCATCTGCGCGCATTGCGATTTTCGTATTTTCTGCGCGTAATTCTCCATCAACCCATAAGCGCACCGTGCCGTCCAACTTTCCAGGCGAATTGAGCACAACTTCCTGCTCGATTGCCGCCCAGCGTCCAGGTGCGAAGGCCATTTCGTGGCTATCAATGCCGTAGGTCTTGCCACTGGAAGGTTCGACATTGACGCCGACCTCGCTCAAGTCGTTCCACGCAACGCGCGAGGCAAAGACGGAGTTTAAACTAGTCGTTCCGCCGAAGATGCCCGGCAGAACACCGCCGCGGCCAAACTCGAACGTCTTTGGAAGCCAAAGGTCATAACTCAAGCAGGCGGCCTGAGCGGTGCCCATGCCTGGTGGCCTCCAGCGAAAATAGAGGCCGTTTTTCGGTTCTGCGTCGGCCTCTTCCATGACTGCAACGTTTGCGAGTTTCACTTCCAGCGCTGTGCGCGAAGGTCCCTGGGAGAGGGGAATGACCTTGGTGTTTTCCATTACGCCTCTTTCAGGCAAGACGACACGGGCCTGCAGCTCTGCGGGCGACATCAATACATCCTCGCTCGTCTGAAGCGTGAACAGCATGCCTGCCGGATAGCGCGTGCTGCACGGAGCCGTCGTCGCCACAAAGAATGCAGAGCGAACGACATAGGCGACGATGAAAAACGCGATCAGCACGCCCGCGCTGTGGTAGGCAATGCCATAGAGAGTGTGACGTTTCATGAGTTGGACTGCTGCTGGGAAGCTCCGGGGCCGCAGTCATTCTGGGGGCTAGGCTCGAAGAAGCCGTGCAAACTGAACCACTCGTTTGAATCAAATTTGAACTGAAGGGTTTACCCCTGCGAAATGTGCGCAGACCAGGTAGGGGCTGAGAGCCCTTAGGGACGAAAGATCTTGCCCGGGTTGAGGATATTGAGCGGATCCATGGCGCGTTTAACCTGGCGCATTACGTCGACTCCGCTGCCCATCTCGCGCTCAAGAAGTGCAATCTTTCCTTCGCCTATCCCGTGCTCGCCTGAGCAGGTGCCGTCCATGGCGATGGCGCGATTGGCGAGCCGATCGAGAAAGCCGCGCAGAGCTGAAACCTCGCGCTCATTGCCGGTATCGAACACGGGAATGGTGTGGAAGTTGCCATCGCCGACGTGTCCGACGATTGGGGCTATGAGGCCCATGCGGTGGATGTCGGCCTCGGTCTCAGTGATGCAATCGGCAAGGCGCGATATCGGCACCGCCACGTCGGTGACAAGGACCGTCTTGCCCGGCCAGCAGGCGCGCACAGCCCAGAAGGCGTCGTGCCGGGCTTGCCACAGCCGGCGGCGCGCCTCGGGCTCGGCTGCCCAGGAAAATTCTAGTGCCCCTTCCTCGCGTGCGATTTCTTCAAAAGTGCACACTTGCTCTTTAGTGGTCGCCTCCGTTCCGTGGAATTCGACAAAGAGTGTGGGTGTTTCCTGCAATTGAAGTTTTGAGTACGCGTTAACAGCGCCGATCTGTACGCCGTCGAGCAGCTCGATGCGGGCAACGCCCAAGCCCAGTCCGATCGCTTGGATGCTCGCGTTGCACGCTCCTTGCGTTGTTGCGAATGGGCACACGGCAGAGACCACTGTCTCGGGGACCCCATAGAGCCGTAAGGTTACGTCCGTGATGATCCCAATCGTGCCTTCCGAGCCAACCAGCAATCGTGTCAGATCGTAGCCGGCAGCCGATTTGCGCGCCCGCCCGCCTGTCCGCACGATTGAGCCATCCGCCATCACCGCGGTGACGTTCAACACGTTCTCGCGCATGGTTCTGTAGCGAACTGCGGTCGTGCCAGAAGCACGCGTCGCCGCCATGCCGCCAAGGGTTGCCTCCTCGGCACCGGGATCGACAGCAAAAAACAAGCCTTGATCGCGCAGGTGCTCGTTGAGTTGGCGTCGCGTAACGCCGGCCTCGACCGTACAATCAAGATCGCGTGGTCGCACTGCGAGGATGGTGTTCATGCGGCACATATCGAGTGCAATGCCGCCGGCCGGCGCGTTGACATGACCTTCGAGCGAGGTGCCGGCGCCGAAGGCGATGACGGGCACGCGATGTTCGGCAGCCAGGCCTACGATGTCGACCACCTCCTCAGTCGTTAGGGGCCAGACAACGGCGTCGGGCGGATCATTGGCGATCCAGGTCAGCGTGTTTGCGTGCTGTTGAGGAATGGCTTCGCCCGTCGCTGCGCGCTCACCATAGCGTTCCTGCAGCAGAGTTACCGCGGTTTGGCGTGCCTGCTCGGCATTGGGATGCGCCGCGTGCGTTTCCATGATCGTTCCCGATGGGCACTCCTGATGGAGCGAGATTGTCGCAGAACGGCAGGCTAAGAACAATCGAGCTTCTGGGCCTCGAGGCTGCCTTTAATTTGGCGTTTGCGTGGGCTAATGGGGCCGTACGCATCAAAGCGTCCAAGCCATTCGTATTGATAACCCAAGGGGTACTCATGTCTCGTTGGCTGTTATTGACCGCATTCACCATCCTTTCCTCAGGTTTCGCGTTCACAGCGCAGGCTCGCGAGCGCGGGCCAGTACGCGGCTCGGCCAACGCCGCTGCCGCCCTTGAACAGCGTGCCGAGGAACCGCTTCGCATCGCGGCCAGGAAGCGCAGCCGCGTTCGCACCCGCCGCACCGCGCCAGAGGCGAGCGACACGGCGGCTGGCAAGGCGACGAGTAACGGCGAGGTGCTGTTTGGCTCTCAAACGGTGAACTTTCTCGTCGACCGCGATATCATTCGCGTTGGGCCCGAGATCGGCAAATTCGATCGCCTGCGTTTCCGCGTTCTGGGCAACGACATCTATGTCAGCAGCCTTGATGTAGTTTACGACGATGGTATGAGTGAGACGTTGCTGACCAATACGCGCATCAACCGGAACAGGAAGACCTCCTGGATGGACTTGCGCTCGGGAAGCTTCATCGAGGAAGTGCGGTTGGTCTATCGCGCTAAGCCGAGTTTGAATCGTACCGCGCGAGTGGAAGTGTTTGGCGAGTACTCGGACGGTTGGCTCGGACCCGATGGAGAAGGGCGCAAGTATAATAACGGGTGGGTTTTGCTTGGCACCGACACAGCCGGCATGGTCGGTTATGACAAGGTGACGATCAAAGTCGGTAAAAACGATGGTGGCTATAAGAAGCTCCGAGTCTCGGTAAGGGACCGCGACATCACGCTGAAGTATCTCACTGTCATTTATGCGGATGGAGAAAAAGACGAACTTGCGAACCGCCGCCGCCGCGTTAACGCCGATAGCGATTTCGGGCCCTTGGAGCTTGAGAAAGAAGACATCATCACCGAGATTCGTGGCGGGTGGCGCTCACGCACATTTTCGACCTCGAAACGCCGTCGCGCTTATGCGACCGTGCAGATCTGGGGAAAGCACTAGAGCAAGATCGTTCTTGATGGAATCGCCTAATCTTTCGCGCGGGCGGTCTCCAACAGATAAGTGAATCTTACTCTACACTTAGGCTAGCCGAAGGCGCCCCAGTGGTGGGTTATGCCGGTGCCAATCTCGCGCACGAGCTCATAAGCCTGCTCCATGGGCTCCAGGATCTCTGTCTCGATCCGGCCGTAGTCTTCGATGCTTTGCGGGAAATAGGTTGCTGTTTCATCGAAGGCCGCTGAGCTTCGCTCGGCTTGGACGCGCCGGGGGAATGCCTGGCGCATGAAGCCAATCACCTCTGGAATCTCCAGTGCGAGCGCTTGGCGGAAGATTTGATCGTGCGATACTTCGTTTGTCTGCGTGAAGCGCGGTAGCTGTGCTGCGAGAATAAAAATTCTCATGATGAGCGCGAGCCGGACCGCCTGCAGGAGATCAAGCTCCAGACGATGGTCATCTGGAATCTTGCCGCCCTCCAGACCGATGTCCTCGAGAATGGAATGCAACTCGATGGCATCGAGGCGCAAATAGTGGGCCAGTCCGTTGATGGCGCCAGCCCGTTCGTCCTCCAGAAGATTTGCTGCAAGCCTTTTGAAGGCCGCCACATGGTCTGGCTCGCGCCCCCACGAAGCGCGGAGCGCCCAGAATCCAGGATCGAACGGTGCCGCATTGGCACCAACCGCGTTGATGCTCGACAGTTGCTTTGCTCTCGCGATCATTTCGATCAATGGCCTAAGCCGTGGTGAGCGTTTGGCCAGATCCACAAACCGTTCGCGCTCCGAACCCACAGCAGCGCCAAGCCCAGCCACCACGTTTGCAACGTAACCGAACTGTTGCAGGATGGCGTTGTTAGGGATGGCGCGCATGCGCGCAGGATCACCGCGGCCAGAGGCAGGGTCGCCCTGCCGCTTCACTGGGCGCGATCCCGTCTTGAACAATAGATTTGTTCCGAACGCACCCAGAAGCGCCCGGTAACCGGGGTGTGCGAATAAGCGCTGCTGGTAATCTCTAAGACGTAGCTGGAAGTCGAGCGAGAGATTGACGTCGGTATAAAACGGGTCCTCGCCTTCGCCGGGATCCTTGCCGCTCAAGACAATGGTGGTCAGCGCACGCGCGGCGAAGTCCTTCTTGTCAAAAAACAGATAGCCGTCGCCACCCTGGAAACTCGTCTCATGCTTGACAGGTAGTCCATGGCGAAAGAAGCGCCAGCGTGCTTCGCCGGAAAAAACATAGCGCAAGCGGCGGCGCATAGGACCAGGGTGCGCGCCTCTGCCCATGCTCTCGCCGTGCGTTGAAAAGATCAGAGTCTCGACGCCGGGTATCTTGGCTTTGTGGACGACCTCGGCGAGACCGTGATGGAGGCGCTCCAGGGCAAGATCGGCGGCGATCTGACCTATGAAGCGGCCCGCATCGGAATATCCGGTCTGAATGCACAGGCGGCCGCGCACACTGACATAGTCGCGATAGGCCTCCTCGGCGAGCAGGCGCTCGATCAACCTTTGTCCGGTCTCCAGCGCAGCGGGCGTCTCGAACAAGGGCGAAATATCGATGATCTCCGATATCCCGAACAGCTTAGCGAAGAACAATGCGATGAGGACAGTGGCGGGACTTTCAGACTCGGCAATGAGATAGCGTATGGGCGTATCGCGATCGACGTGCTTGGAAATCTGCGCAGCAAGCGCAAATTGGCGAATGGCGGTTGCAGACTCAAGATCGAGCGTCTCGAAATTCACCGTTTCAGGCTTAGCAGTCCGGATCATCTCGACAATGCGCGCAAGCGCCTGGCGCTCCGTCAGATCGCGCGTCCACGGCTCATGCACGAACGCGCGAAAAGCGTTGTTGATTTGAACCGCATTGACCCGCAGGTGGATGTGCGACGTACCAAGCCCCGTCGCCTGCAACAGACCTGAGAGGGCGGCAAGCGCAATTTTCGCTTCGCGGTCCGCCGCTGCTTCGATCATGGTGTCGAGAAGATCGATCAGGGGCTTGGTCGTGACGAGGTTATAGCCTTCGGCGCGCGTGATGACGTTGGCAGCCTCCGCCAGCGTGAACCCGTCGGATCCAATGCGCTCAAGCGCATCGATGTGCTCGTCGACGGCTGCGATCGCAAGGTCAAGCTTGCCGGTGAGCTGCCGTGTGAGACGCTGTATCTCTGCGTCCTCGCCACGGAGGTCCTTGAGAGCGAGAAAACGCTCACGGATATCATTGAGCGAGGCCTGCTTCTCCTTGATGCGGACGAGAAGCGAGAAGGTCCACTTGATATCGTTGCGGCCATCGAGGTCGTAGCCGACCCATGATGCGACAGTCGCGAGCTGCGGTCGCAGCTTGAATGCCTTGTCACCGTAGCGGGAGGCGGCAACACTAAAGAAGTTTTGCAAGAGCTCGGTGTAGGCGTCGCGAAAATTTGAGATCGATTTCTGCGCGCGAGAGTGCTCGTAGGCGAGATCTATATTGGGGTCGGGACGATGGGGCAGGCCGATAACGGCATTTGGATCGACCTTGTCAGCGACGGCCATCTCCACGATCCGGTGCGAAAGTGCTTCCGATAAGCCGAACGTGGGGTGTGCGGTGAAAACAATGCCGTTGCGCGCGCGGGACCAGCGTGCAGCGAACGCCTCGAAGTCCATGCTCTTGGCAAGGCCTTCGACAAAATCGGCGAATTCTTTGTGAGTCTGCGCAGGGTCGATATAGCCGACACGCTCGCGAAGATCTCGCGCGCGATGCACGAAGGCGCGGTCCATCAGCCGAGTGGCGAGCGCCCGCAAGGCCTCAAAAGTGATCTCTCCGGCTTCGAGGCGGCGGGACAGATCAAAGGCGACGCTGACGATGGGGTTGAGGCCTGGCGTGTCAGGGATGTGCGTGCGAAACGCGCGAAGTTTGTCACGGAGCTGGATTTCGTCGAGCTCGCCCGGTACGGCGTGCTTCGAATCAACCTGCATTCGTGCTTCCTCGCTGCTCTAGAGCAAGATCGTTCTTGATGGAATCACTGCCCAGGCCACGGAGGTCTCCAGCAGATAAGTGAATCTTACTCTAAATCAAAAGTGTAGAGACTGATTCACGTTTCACTTGGAACGGCTCAAGTGCGTCCAAGTGAAACGATCAGGCTCTAGTCACCCGGTCGTCCAAACCCACCCGCTCAACACCGAGCTGAATGTTGGAAACCGGGTTTCTCCTGGAAGGCGCCGAGTGCAACCGGGAGCAGTGGGACCCGCGGCTTTAAGGCCGCGGGCCTTGCCAATTATGCAACTTTCTTCAACGATGAGATGACGTTGCGCACTGTAGCGCCCATCTCAGATGGCGTTGGTGCAATGAAAACGCCGCAGTTCTTCAGAATTTCAACCTTCTCGGGAGCCGACTCGCCGAACGCCGAGATGATCGCGCCAGCGTGACCCATGCGCCGCCCCTTAGGTGCCGAGAGACCGGCGATATAGGCGATCACGGGCTTCTTCATATGGTCGCGGGCGTACTCACCGGCTGCGGCCTCTTGCGGGCCGCCGATCTCGCCAATCATAAGCACGGCATCCGTCTCTGGGTCGTTCTCGAAGATCTCGAAAATGTCACGGAACGAGCTGCCGTTGATGGGATCGCCGCCGATGCCGACGCTGGTCGAAACGCCGATATCGAGAGCCTTCATCTGCGAGGCGGCCTCATACCCGAGCGTACCCGAACGGCCAACGACGCCGACGCGGCCAGGGATGTATATGTGCCCCGGCATGATGCCGAGCATGGCATTGCCCGGGCTGATGGTGCCGGCACAGTTCGGTCCTGTTAGCACCATGCGGTTTTCTTTCTTATAGCGCCGCATATAGCGCTTCACCCGGATCATATCCTGCGCGGGGATGCCGTCGGTGATGCACACGCAGTATCTGATGCCGGCGTCGGCGGCTTCCATGATGGCATCGGCTGCAAATGGCGGCGGCACGAAGACGATGCTCGCCTCAGCTCCCGTCTCCTGCACTGCTCCTTTGACGGTATTGAAGACCGGGCGGCCAAGGTGCGTGGTCCCGCCCTTGCCCGGCGTGACACCTCCGACGACGTTGGTGCCATAGTCGATCATTTCCTGGGTGTGGAAGGTACCAATGCGCCCGGTGAAACCCTGGATCAGAACGGGAGTGTTTTCGTTAATTAAGATAGCCATGAGCGGTCTCCCTTTTAGGCGGCCTTGGTGGCGGCGACGGCCTTTTCGGCTGCTTCTGCGAGCGTTTCAGCGGTGATGAGGGAGAGGCCGCTCTCATCGAGTATGCGGCGGCCTTCTTCCACGTTGGTTCCGGCGAGCCTGACGATGATGGGCATCTTGATGTCGAGCTCTCTCACTGCGTCGACAACGCCCTTGGCCACCCAATCGCAGCGATTGATGCCGGCAAACACATTCAAGAGCAGAGTCTTGACGTTCTTGTCCCTCAAGACGGCCTTGAACGATTTGGCCACGCGTTCTGGCGAGGCGCCGCCGCCGATGTCGAGGAAGTTTGCAGGCTCGCCACCAGCGAGCTTAATCATGTCGAGGGTCGCCATGGCGAGACCGGCGCCGTTGACAACGCAACCGATTTTACCATCGAGACCGACATAGGCTAGGCCACGGTCGGAAGCATAGGTCTCTCGCGGATCCTCCTGGCTCTTGTCGCGCAGCTCCGCGATGTGGGGGCGGCGGAAGAGCGCGTTGTCATCGAAGGACATCTTCGCGTCGAGCGCGAACAGGTTTTTGTCCTTGGTAACGACGAGCGGGTTGATCTCGACCATCGTCGCGTCGAGATCGCGAAACGCGCGATAACACCCCATGATGGTCGGCACCAGTTTGGTGATGATCTCAGGATCGACGCCCAAGCCATATGCCACTTCTCGTGCCTGGAACCGCTGCATGCCCACCGCCGGATCGACGGAGACGCGGATGATGGTCTCGGGCTGCTTGGTGGAGATCTCTTCGATCTCCATGCCGCCCGCCGCTGAGGCGACGACCATGATTCGTTCGATAGCACGGTCCATCACGAACGCGAGGTAGATCTCTTTCGCGATGTCAGTCGCTTCCTCGATGTAGAGGCGCGACACGAGCTTGCCGGCGGGACCGGTCTGGTGCGTGACAAGCAATTTGCCAAGTAGGTCCTCGGCGGCCTGCTCGATCTCGGTGTCGTCCGAGCACACCTTGATGCCGCCGGCCTTGCCGCGCGCTCCCGAATGGATCTGCGCTTTGACGACCCACTTGTTGCCGCCGATCTCGGTGGCTCGGTACGTCGCCTGCTCAGGGCTATAGGCAAGAGCGCCACGCGGGATCGGTACTCCGAATTTGGCGAGTAGTTCCTTCGCCTGATACTCGTGAATGTCCATGTCGAACTCCCTAGAATTGTACGTTTCTTGCTCAGCTTTGGCGGGCGGCATCTGCCGACTTGATGGCGGCGGCGGTGGCGAGGAGGTTCCTCGCCATTTTCTCCGATGCCGCGTCGATCATTTTGCCGTCAAGCGAAGCGGCGCCCTTGCCTTGAGCTTGTGCTTCTTTGAGCGCTTCGAGTATGCGTTCTGCGCGCTCGATTTCTTTTGCCGTTGGCGAAAACACGGCGTTGGCAAGCTCTATCTGCGAGGGATGGATGGCCCACTTGCCCTCGATGCCGAGCGCGGCTGCGCGCTTGGCGCCCGCCGTGTAGCCATCGGGATCAGCGAAATCTCCAAACGGCCCATCGATCGGGCGTAGCCCATAGGCGCGGCAGGCAACCGTCATACGTGACAACGCGAAGTGCCACTGATCGCCGGGATAGTCGGGATTGAGGCCGCCGATAACAACAGTGCGCGCCTTGTTGAATGCGGCATAATCGGCAACGCCGAAGTGCATCGCCTCAAGGCGGCTAGGTGCCGCAGCGATCGCTTCGACGTTGGCCATGCCCAATGGCGTTTCGATCAGCGCTTCGGTGGCAACCTTGTTCTTGAGGCCTTTGGCTTCCTCGATCTGGCTCATCAAGCATTCAACCATGTAGACGTCAGCCGCTACGCCTACTTTGGGGATCAAGATCGTATCGAGTTTGGAGCCGGCCTGCTCCATGATGTCCACGACGTCCCTATACATGTAGTGGGTGTCGAGGCCGTTGATACGTACTGAGACCGTCTTGCCTTTGCCCTTCCAGTCGATGTCGTTCAGAGCCTGGATGATGTTCTTCCTGGCCTGCTCCTTGTCGGGCGGCGCAACTGCGTCCTCGCAATCGAGAAAGACATAGTCGGCCGCGCTCAAGGCCGCCTTCTCGATCATCGTCGTGTTCGAGCCGGGCACGGCAAGCTCGCTGCGCTGCAAGCGAGCCTTGCGAAGGGAATGAAGGGTATAGCTCATTGGTAGCGTTTCCTCTGCGCGGTTTTATTGAGTTGTTTCATTTTCTTAGCAATCTTGGGCCTTGGCCTTGCTGGTATGCTAAAGCCCGACAATCTTCGATACATGTGAAAAGACGGCGCCAAAAGGCACCGTCAAAATCACGTTAGCTTGCAAGCTTCAGGCGGGCCTCAGACCGGCTATTGGCCGAGGCCGTGGTTGTTTCACGGAAGTACTCGACGGCCGCGCCCATGCCTGAGCCAGGTGCAACCTCGATGCCGCAATCGCGCATCGCCATTTCCGTGCCGAACAGTGCGCCGCCGATCATGATCTCGTCTACCGCGCCGAGGTGCCCTATGCGGAATACTTTGCCCGCGACCTTGGTGAGGCCAACGCCCAGCGACAGGTTGTAACGGAAGTAGGCCGTCTTCACGACCTGTGCGCTGTCGATTCCTTCGGGTACGCGAATGGCGGTAACCGTGTTGGAGTACGACTTCGGCTCTTCGGCGCACAATGTCAGGCCCCATGCGTCGACGGCTTTGCGGACACCCTCAGCAAGCCGGCTATGGCGCGCGAAGACATTTTCGAGCCCTTCAGCGAATAATAGATCGAGCGAGGCCCGAAGACCGCGGAGCAACTGCGTGGCCGGCGTGTAGGGGAAGTAGCCATTGTCATTGTGTTTGACCATATCCTCAAACGAGAAGTAGCAGCGCTCCATCGTTGAGGACTTGTGCGCTTCGAGCGCCTTGTCGCTCACGGCGAGAATGCCGAGGCCCGTCGGCAGCATGAAGCCCTTTTGCGAACCCGATACGCATAGGTCGACGCCCCACCCTTCCATGCGAAAATCAATGCAGCCGACTGAACTCACACCGTCGACAAAGAGCAGAGCTGGGTGGCCTGCATCGTTAAGCGCCTTGCGCACGCCGGCAATGTCACTCGTTACGCCTGTTGCTGTTTCATTGTGGGTGGCAAAGACCGCCTTGATCTCGTGATTCTTATCGGCGGCAAGGACCTCGGCATACTTTTCGACTGGCACACCCTTGCCCCAGTCTTCTTCGAAAGCCTGTACGTTAAGGCCTAACCGCTTGGCCATATCGACCCACAACATCGAGAACTGGCCGAAGCTACTCATCAGCACTTTGTCGCCGCGATTAAGGGTATTGGAAATCGCAGCTTCCCAAGCGCCGGTGCCGGAAGAGGGATAGATAAACACCCGCCCTTTTGTGAGCTTGAACGCTTTCTTGAGGTCTTCGAATAGTGGCAATGTAAACGTGGAGAAATCCGGTGCGCGCATGTCTTCCATGCGGATGTCCATAGCTGATCGGACAGCCTCGGGAATGTTCGTAGGTCCCGGAATAAAGAGGTGCGTCGCAACGAGCATTGTGTATGTCCTCCCAATTGCCGTCAGGTCTTGTGATTTTTTCGCAGAGTGCGCAGTTCTACTTGCCCTTCACGACCGATATCGCCCGCGTGCGGCGACCCGTTGCTAATTCCGAGGTTATCGGCTGATTTGCGTTCGGAGCATCGCGGACTGTCCAACCCGGCGCAACACCCTATCGGGCAACAACTTAACGCCGTCGGGTAGTGGTTCAGCTAGCCAGATGGGTAGGGAATACCCACCCATTCGCTACGAGAATATCCCTTCGAAAAGATGAGATATGCTTGGTGTTGCTTCGCCGCGACCTTTGGCTACTCTAGCCGCTTGCCGTTGAGCCGCCAAGCCGGTCGGTGATTACGCCGCGCCCTGATTTCGGAAATCACCAAGCAGCTATTCAGCGCTGGTCTTTGGTGGCGGACATATAAAGGGCGACAGCCATCGCTCGGTTATTTACGCCGAGCTTATCATAGAGGTTCTTCAGGTGATACTTGACCGTATTTTGTGAAATGCCGATGCGTGAGGCAATTTGCAGGTTCGTCCAGCCATTGGCGAGTGCAGTGAGCAGCTCGCGTTCGCGCCCGGTCAGTTCCTTTAAGGGATCGCTCGTGAGCACCTGCATGTCGATGTAGGGCAATGACATGCGCGCCCGCGCGACCGCGGCGATGGTGTCAACGAGAACGGCTGGCTCATCGCTCTTAGAAATGAAGCCCCACGCACCCAGACGTACAGACTGCCGTAACACGTCGAGGCCTGGCTCTCCGGTGTAAATAATAACGCGCACGCCCGAATGCCGGCGCTTGAGTGCGGACAGGACGTCAGCGCCATTCATGTCTGGCAGCGCCCAGCCGACGACCGCAATATCGATGGCAACCTTTTCGGTGAGCTCGAGGAACTCGCCGCCAGTGGGTGTAGCCCCGACAACCTGGAAGCGTCCGTCGCGCCCAATAAAATCCTGCAAGCCAGAGCGCACGACCGGGTTTTTGTCCGCGATCGCTATTTTTGGGCGCTTTGCGGCTGCCTCGTATTCGGGTGGCGGTTCTGTCATAGGCTTATTCGTAGCACCTAATGGCGAGGAATCGTGGGGCAGGATTGGTCGCGGCACCCAATTCGGGGGCCCGCTTCTATACCTTCGCAGACTCTTCGGGCGTTGCGGCATCGGAGCACGCACCGTGCTCGATTTCCACGGTTGCGTGAACAACGCTGTGGTGCTGCCTGAGGCGTGCCTTGATGGCCGCAGCGATGTCCTCGGGCGGGGAGGACTTTTGGTTGACGCACACGTGGAGTGTCATCAGGCGGCGGTCCTCGGTCAAAGACCAAGCGTGGACGTGGTGTACGGACTCAACCTCGGGAATGGCCGATACCAAGTCTTTCTGGACCTCGCGCACATCGAGGCCGGGTGGTGCTGCTTCAAGCAGGATGTTGGCTGCTTCCTTTGTAATGAGCCAAGCGCTACGCAGGATGAGCAGCGTGATTAACATCGATAGCAGGGGGTCGATTGGCATCCAGCCCGTCCATAGGATCACCACGGCCGCGACGATTGCTGCAACAGACCCCAACAGATCGCTGAGCACATGAAGTGCAGCAGCGCGCACGTTGAGATTGGCTTCGCCGCCCCGCCGCAAGATCGTAAGCGTGATGATGTTGACGATAAGCCCTGCCGTAGCGATCACCAGCATGATGCCGCCCATCACCTCGACGGGTTCGAATAGCCGCGACACGGCCTCGTAGAAAATGGCAATCGAGATGAAAAACAGCAAAAGCCCGTTTGTGAATGCGGTAAGCACCTGGAATCGGTCGAAGCCATACGTGCGCTTCCAGTCGGCCGGCCGCCTTGCCAAACGCACAGACAGCCACGCGAGTGCCAACGCAGCGGTATCTGTTAGCATGTGACCGGCGTCGGCGAGCAGCGCCAGCGAGCCGGAAATAACGCCACCCACGGCCTCAGCGACCATGGTTATTGCCGTCAACAGGCAGGCCCAAAAGAGCCTGCGCTCATTTAGCAAATTGCCGCTTGTGTGGTTGTGCTGGCTTCCCATTTCCCGCCTGGTGCTGTTAGCGCCGCTCGCTGGTCCTCATTTCATAGCGCAAAGTGAGGCCGCCGTGGCGTACAAGACGTATGGTGCAGCGTAGCGGTTGATGAGATCTAAACGAGCCGCGGTTGGCCCTGAGGTATCCGCCCGCGTATTGTAAGAGCGGCTGCTGGAAGAGGAAGAAATAGATCTAAGCCGACATTCCCCGGATGACACTGCATCGATGATGGAGTGCGCCAATTTCCGTTCCTCGAAGCAGGAACTGCGGTAATCAGACCCTCACTTGCCGCCACTGTGGCTGGCGAGCGTCAAGTCTGGCCGTTTGGTGT
>JAAERO010000315.1 GCA_024230315.1 Hyphomicrobium sp. | reverse complement strand
CGGATCGCGCGAGAGCCGGTCGGCATCATTGACATCTTCATACCCAGCCAACCGACCAAACACCGATTGGCGCAAAAGAGCATCGACGCCATGTAACCGGTTATGACCGCAGCGTGGATCGTGCAATTTGGTTCCAGCAAATTCAAGCAGGCTGCAAGCGTCATCAAGCTCGCGAAACAGCAGCAGCCTACCGTCAGAACTGATCCGGCAACCTTGGAATTCCAGCTTCACGCGACGGTCAAAATCCAGCCCAAGACGACTGCTTTCGCTTTCACCCGCAAGGTGTGACAAGACTGCCCCCAAATCATAGCCCCAAACGACTGAACCATAACGGAATTACGCCAGTAGCGCAGCAGAAATCCGGCGTCTACCTGGGGAATGCGGGTTAGAAATAGCCCTTGATTATACGTGGAAAGGGATGGGTCGATCAGATGCGTGCGTGTGGTGATTGGGCGTTCTTGGGCCGGTTTGGTAGCGGCCTGCCTTCAGTGGCGACGGCGGCGTGCACTGCTGCCGCTCTGATGGCCACGGCTTGGAGCACAGATGCGCAGGCCGTTTCCGCCAAAGACTTCGAAGAGGTCGTCGACACCTACATCACCGAGCGCAAAGACCCAGAGCACATCACCGGCGTGTCCGCGTATATCAGCTTAGGCGCCCCGGGTCCCGCCATCGAGATTTTCGCCGGTGAAACGTCCGACACGAACGGCGTGCCGATCTCGGGCGACACGCTGTTCCAGATCGGGAGCAACACAAAAGGCTTTACCGGCGCGCTCATCCTCGCGCTCGAAGCCGAAGGCAAGCTCAGTATGGATCAAACGGTCGGCGACTGGTTGCCACAATACCCGGCATGGAAGGACGTGACGATTAAGCGGCTGCTCAACATGACGAGCGGGATCCCCACCTACTCAGAGAGAATTCCGCTGAGCCGCCTCTGGGTTACGCAGCCCAACCGGCACTACACGCCTCAGGCGCTCCTCGACTACGCCTATCCCAGCAAGATGACGAAGCTGCCGCCCAACAGCGGCTACTTCTATTCCAACACCAACTACATTCTCGCTAGCATGATCGCTGAGAAGGCGGCGGGAAGGCCTTACAAGCAGCTTCTTGAAGAAAAGCTTGTAGACGGCGGCGCAAAATACTGGGCCAGTGGAGCGGCGGCTTATTGCAGCTGCGTGGCGGTTTAAAAGCCGGCCACTGGCTAGGCTGATCTTTTCCGAATCGGGAGGGGTTAGCGGGGATGTATACCGTGGAGACGTATGCGGCGGTTCGTCATT
>JAAERO010000314.1 GCA_024230315.1 Hyphomicrobium sp. | reverse complement strand
TGCGCCGTATGGTGAGCCTGGAACGAATGGCGGCTACCTGACGCCCCAATTGCGTCCAAGGCGTTGCAAGACGGCCTGAGGGCAACGCAAAGGCCGCCGCGAAGGCGGCAGACCAGCATCGCAACCGCGCCTGACGCCGCGCTGCCGGCACCCACAAAGCCAAAGGCGCCATTGTTCGAGGTGCCCTCAAGTTAGCGAAGACGAATGAGGAACCACATGGCCGACCCTGAAGCACTCGTCGAGTTCGACCAACGCATTGCCATTGTGCGCGATAACCTCCGCGAGCTCGTCGAGCAGGCGGCGGCCTATTCGGGCGCGGCGGACGAGGCGCGCAACGCCGACCGCATAGCCGATCAGGAAGCCAAGCTTGCCGCGCTCTTAAAGGAGCGCGCGGCACTGGGCGGGTAGGGCGTCTGCGTTTCACCATAGGCGCTGCGCCGGGAAACGAGCCGAGAATCGCAAAGATCAGGACTGCGGCGAGCGAGTTCCATTGATCGGTCTCTATTGCTAGATAGGGGGGCAATTCAAACCCACCCGCCCACGGAGTTCCTGCAATGCCCGACCCTCAAAACGTCAATGAAGCCCTGGAGCGCCTCGCGCGCGAGAATTCCGAGCTGAGCGGCCTGGTCCTCGCCACGGGCGTCATCCTCACTCAGCTCCTGCAGAAGATCTGTTTGAGCGAACTCAACCCGCAAGGGGCGGCCGCGAAGATTATCACCAATGCGGAGAAGGCCATCGAGGGTTTCAAACCGGAGGCCTCCAGGCCGCATGACGCCGTCATGAAGGCGCGCGCGCTCGATGCAGTGACGCAGTATGAGAAGCAGCTCCGCGCCGTGTTGCCGGTATGATGAAGGGCCGTTCGCGTGATTGCGTCCGCTAGGAGTCGCGCGCTGACGTCACTCTGCGGCCTGCGGACAGCGCCGTGCGTGGGCTACTTGAACAGCGAGGTGAGAGAGAACGACGAGCCGGCGACGACGGGCGGGGCTTCGGCGATCTGCGGATAGGGCTCATCCAAATAGGCGTTGACGCCCGTGGCGCGCCCTTCCTTGATCAACGAAGCGACATAGGCCCAGCCCTTTGGCTCCAAACCAATGCACGCCTCGGACATCTCACCCTTCAAGCGCATATGGATGGCGATGTTTCCCCGCTTGCGGATAGCCTTGAGCTGGGCCTTTGTGAACCGGTCTTTGTTCCAGAGTTTCCTCAAGTAAATGCCGGCAACGTTGCGTTTTGTTATCGGTCCCCAATTGATCCGTTTCTTTTTGTTCGCCCCGAAGGAATACTTTCCCGGTGGCAGGGAGCCCACGCCTCTCGCTGCAAGGCAATCGGGATCGGGATTGTTTCGGCAGACGTCCTTGCCCGAGATCGCCCAGGCAATCGTTTTGCCGCTGACCTTCGGGTCGTCGGATGCAACAAAGAGGCGGCCAGTGCTGATCGCGTAACCGAGGCGGAATGAGGGCACCGAAACGGGCACCTTGTGAACCACATCCTTGTAGGGTTTGCAGATCTCGCCGCCCGACAGTTTTCTCTCATAGCCTTTGATACGAACGGTGACGTAGTCGACGTTGGGCGCGCAGTCCCACTGCGGCAGGATCTTTTTGTCTTTGAGAGCGATGGCCGGCGCCGGAGTTTTGGGCGCAGGTTTTGGCCGTTGTTTGTGCGCGGACTTTTTCTTGGGCTTTTTGGGGCCCGAGAGCGTGGTTTCCCAGATTGGGGGCGCGGCTTGCGGCTGGCGGCGGAGCAGCTCGCACTCTTGCGACAGCTTGGGCGGCTTAATCTGCTTGACGGCGAGCTGCCGTGCCGCAGCGCCGCTGGCACCATGCGCGACGTAGGCCTTTATGAGGGCGTGCTGAACGACGACCTGCTCCGGCGAAAGATCGAAGATGCAGTCTTCATAGATCTGATCGCCGACCTTACTGAAGATATCGGCAAGTTTTGCCGCGGCTGCGGCCGTTCCAGCGTCGGTGTTTCCTGGTGGCTGCGCCAAACCAGTGCCCGAAGGCAGCAACAGGAGGCTCGTCAGCGACGCGAGCACCGTCCTGCGGATTCCGTCCATACGCGCTCCTTCAGGCACGCGATGCCCTAGGCCTGGTTCATGACACCCGCATTGGGGCATTCGTACGGCAAGAGTCGTGGCAAGAGAATGGCCGGGGCCCGATCGGCGTTGCTGCCATGCCGCGCTGGATTTTTCGGAATACCCGCAGCATTTCAGTGGCTTGCTCGGCCCAGACTTGCGCATCCTCATCCGCAGCGCCGACTGCATCGCCGAACAGGAGGCCAGGATTGCGGCACTTCTGAAGGAGTGCAAGGCGTTGTCGGGGTAGGATAGCTGCTGCAAGACCGTGCGCACCGCGCCGACCCCAAAGGCCCCTACCTCTCCGCATTAGTCCGACAACATAAGAATGCACTAGGGATGTCAATGAGATATCCAAATGGCAGAGACGCATCACGAGTCGCTATGGCGCGGTTTCC
>JAAERO010000313.1 GCA_024230315.1 Hyphomicrobium sp. | reverse complement strand
CGCGCCAACCGCGCATCCCCAAAACGTACCATCGCTTTTTTCCCTAAACGGGCCCCAGCGTCGCAACGTTGAGCCCTCCCCACGGAGCAATACCTCCGGTTTATTAAGCTATTCGGCTTCTCCGATCCTGAATGGCTAAAGTCAACTTCTATAATCTGGAATAGCTCCAATGCGGCTAAGCAGTTGGGACCTGGCAGACAAGGCAGAAACGAAACAAAAGGTTGGCTTTCTCGTGACTTAATCCGAAAGATCGCTGTTGCGCTCGCTCCATATCATGGAGCCACATCGAGTCCTGAAAGATTCAAGAAGTGGCATGCCTGCATCAAAACGCCCGCAGCTAGCGTGCGGTGGCCCTTGATGGCGCTCGGGCACGACAATGTCCGCTCTTGGCGGTAATGATCGGCCCCCACCGAGTGGTCCAGGTAGAATGTTAGTGCAGGGTTGGCCGCAAGGCTAGGGAGAGTGGGGCCGCCGCGCCGCGGGGCGTCTGCTACGCCCATCGCCACGACGCTCAACTGGCCTTAAGGGCACCTCGAAAAATAACCCATACTCCAATTTATGCGAGTCTGATGCCTGACAGATTGATTCGGGCGGGGCACGATGGCGCAGATTGGGTTTTTCGATTCCGACAGGCGGCTTGAGCTTCTGTCGAAGAAAGGTGATCGGCTTGAGGCGATCGACAAGCTTGTTAGGTG
>JAAERO010000312.1 GCA_024230315.1 Hyphomicrobium sp. | reverse complement strand
TGTCGATAGCCTCAAGCCGATCACCTTTCTTCGACAGAAGCTCAAGTCGCCTGTCGGAATCGAAAAACCCAATCTGCGCCATCGTGCCCCGCCCGAATCAATCTGTCAGGCATCAGACTCGCATAAATCGGAGTATGGGTTATTTTTCGAGGTGCCCTGGAATAGGTCAATGTCTATGACCTCGAAACCGAGGAACGTGCCTGGCGGTTCCGGGAAGACGCCCGCACGCCGCCGCCCTTCGCTCACCATCACGCCTGCGTCGAACCGGCCTTGGATGGCCTCAAACAGATCCTGCGCGCTGGCATATTTGCCCACGACGACGATGTGATCATACGCCGAGTCGAGCGCATCGAGCGCGAGATTGACCTGTTCGGGATCGAGCAACGCAGAGGCGAGTGCTGCGGTCCCGCCGCACGGAATGAGATGCACGCTGCTAGCAGGTAGGCGCACAACCACGTCGTCGAATCTGGCTTGCCCTTGGAGAACTTCTGACAGCCTGGCTTCGATGGCGCACCAATGGTTTCCGCTACGCCGCGCCCAGCGAGGCACCAGTCGACCAGCATCACCTCTGCGCCCGAAGCTGCCAGCTCTTTCACAAGCTCGATCGCTTTATTTACTGGATCAAGCTCATCGGTCTCACTGGTGAGCAACGTGCGGAATCCGCCGGCCGTGGGCGCTCGCTGCCGCAGCTTGTCGGCAAGTCCTGCTACCGTATTGAATACGAGCGCGATCTCCGGCGAACCGCCAGGAACACGCCGCATGGCCTCAACGTTTATCAGCAGTGGCTGGGCACTATTCTCAGGGTGCGCAGCGCAAGCCGATGCTTCTTTGCGCGCTCTGGCAGCTGACTGCGATGCGGTGAGGCGCGCTTTCGCCGCTACCAATACGAGGCCAATCAGAAAGACAGCAATCGCGACAAGCACAGAGTTTGGCAGCATTTTTTTCCTGCTCGGGACTGCAGATGGTTGCGCTGGCAATATCATTGCCGCTTCGAGGGGAATTATCCCGCTGTCGTTGCGCGCACCGTTGGCTTCAAGGCGCTTCTCCAAGCGCTCAAGCTCTACCCACTTCGACCAGGCGACCTCCTCGTATTGACGCACCGACACGGCATCGTCCCCTGAGCCACTAAGGTGCGACCTCATCTCGTCGTGTCTGTTCTGCACCTCCTCCACGCGGCGGCCCGCAATCATGGCCTTCTTCTCGATACCAGCGAGAACCTTTTTGACTTCCCTCGTTGTTTGCCGATCCAAACCTTTGAGTTCAGCGCGGAGCTGACGCATGTGCGGATGTTCGGGCAGCAGTGTCGCGGTTAGCTCCAAGATACGCGTTTCGATGCGCACCTGCTGCTGGTTGAGGTTTTAGATCAACGTCAACTTTTGAATTTCCGGCAAGGCATCCGAGTTGCCTAGCGCCACCATCTCGCGAGCGTCTTCGACGCGCGCGGCCGCCGCTGCATGAACCGCTTGCGCCGTTGAAATCTCTTGCCTCATCTCGTCCAGTTGCTTTGCGTTTCTTCCCGTGTTGTCGGGAGCCCTACTAAAGATAGCCGCAAGCCCGCGGAAGCGCTCAATTGCAACTTCAGCATCGGAGACTTCCCTCGTCAGCATGGTAATGCTTGCGCTGCAAGTCCTGCTGCAACAGGGTCCTCTGCGACTCGGCCCGCTGCCTCAGCAACGCAACATAGGTCTCGGCGAGACGCTTGGACACGTTCGTCGCCAGCTGGGGATCGGTCGAGGTAAATCCGATGGAGATGACGCCTCCCTTCTCGGGAGCGTAGACGCTGAGGCGCTTGTAATAGGCTTCAAGAACGCGAACCTGCTGGGGCTTTCTCCTCAGCGGACCGGCCAATCCCAAGGTGCTCTTCATGCGGCCGAGCACGGCTGCCAAATCCAGCGCTTCATTGAATTCGGGATTGTCGGCTAAGAACTCTCGCTCGATGACCTCGGCTGCGAGATCGCGCGACATGATAGCGCGCACGTGGGCGTCAATCGCTGCCCTGTCGCGTTGCGTGCCCCAGCCATCCGACGACGATGTCCGCGTCCCTTCTGTCGTGGCAGCTACCACCTGGATTTGGGCTTCTGAGGCGTATTGCGGCTGCGCCCTCAACAGAATGCCAAAGGTGATGGCACCGGCACCGATGCCGACGAGGAGCAGGAGCGGCAGCGCCTGGAGTACGCTGCGCCAAGTGGTTGAAATCTCGATGTTGTCAGGTGAGGACGTGTTCATATGTACGCGTACCACTCAAACCAAGCGCTAGCAGTTGCCCCATTTTAGAGCGCTCAGTGGTAAGGATTTCCTTAAACATGACTTACAAAGACGATCTCTTAGCGCGCGTTAACGTGTTGACCGCCTGCGCAACTGCCCGTGTCCGGGCAGCGGGCACCGTTATCGAATGCTCAGCAAGTGATTGTCGAATGCGCGGCCTGGAAACGACGCCGTGGTGAGATGCGTGTGGTCTGGCATTTCCGTCTGCAACACGCCCAGCCCCGAACTCAGCGCGAACTCCGACTTGAAAAGACCAGCGAGACCGCAACCGTCGGCAAGATGCGTTTCTCCAATCACCCTCGCACGCTCGGCATCGATGTAGATTGTGCGCCCGGCGCGCGGGGCCGACGCCGCGAGCACGCGCCCATCCCCGCTCACTGCCACAGACCCAATGTAGCCAGCGAGCGCAGCACCTAGGGGGTTGGCCGCCTCTAGTAAACGCAGCGGTGCGTCCAAGCTTGCGCGGCCCACAAGTTCCGGCGATTCATCGACGGCGCCTTGCCATTGCCCGCCGAACCACACCACACCCCGCGCATCTGCCGCAATATGTCGGATCGAGAGTTTGTGCAGCGCCCCGTTGTGCCTGTGCTGGGCGAGCAGTGCGCCCGTCGTGCTGTCGATGAAGGCGAGTGACGGCTCCATCGTGCCCAGATTGAGCTTCTTGCGCCCTGTTTTCACGTCCGTCTCGATGCCACCATTCGCGACAGCAAGCGTCTTGGCATCCGGCAGCATAATCACTTCATGCGGTCCGATCCCATAGGTGGGCATCTCGCCGATACGTGCAAAGCCGCCGGTGACGTTGTAGACACCGAGCAGCCCGCGGCGCGTATCGCTGTCGTGTTCGGTCGCGTAGAGCAAACGCCCGTCAGCGGAAAAGGCGCCATGACCGTAGAAGTGCCGGTTCTTCGGCGTCGTAATGAGCGTCGGCTTGCGGAGGCCATGCACGTCGAAGGCAAGCGCAAAAGATCCCGGCCGGCGGGCAAAAACCACGGCCGTCCCGGTTGAGCGCTCAAACGCGATATCATGACCACGCCCTTCCAGCGGTATCTCGCGCACGATCATCCCGTCCAATGTCAGGACGACGACCGAGTAACTGCCATCCGGCCTGCGGCAGGCCGCTATGAGATCACCGGCCTCAACATCGCCCCCCTCCACCTCGCTCTCCAACACGCCTGCGAACGCACGCCAGGTTGAGGAAAGCATCAGCGCGGTGCCAATCAGAAAGCGTCTTCGATCAATCGCCATCGAGTTCGTTGAATCCAATTGTCAGACCTGCAACCGATACGATCTTCCGCCCAATCAACTTGCGAATGCCATCAACTTGAAAGCGTAAAAAGCGCAGCTTACGTTCCCGCTCAGGAGGCTCTTGCCCCTCTGCAAATGACTGCACCGCAACGGGCCCTTCGCGGGCAACCATATCAAAAGCATCCACGATCCATAGCTTCATCCAACTCTCGCTCTCGGGGATGTAGACCGAAAGGCCCATCGCCTCGTAGTAGCGCTTGCAGGATATAATGGAGGCCGCGATGTAGCCTGCGCTCAACCCGGAACGCGCGAATGGCAATCGCGGCTTCTTTCCAGGTTTAGACTGCGCCGCAATCATCGGCATAACCTGGCGGTTCTCGATCAGTTGCAGTCCCGTTATCAGGGCCCGGACGAGCCCAGCGGCGGCCTCAGCAGATGACCTGTATTGAAGATTGTCAGGGTCGGGGTTAAGCATTTTTGCCCCCCATCCATTGGCGCCGGTCCACCCCGAAACGGCCTCACGCGCAATGTTCTCCAAGTTCTTTGCAATGGTAACGGCAAAGCGACAACGGTAACGGCCGTATTCGGTATCGGCCAGGATTGAGTGCTTTCTACTGGTCAGCAAAACTTGAAGCGCCGGCAGACCTTGAACAGCGACACTCTTCTTGGCGAGCACTTGGGGATCCAGAACCGCCGCATCACGCCGCGCCAACAGTTTACGCATCTGGCGCTCGACGACGCGCCGCGGGTCGGGCGAAAAGTCGAAGCGCTCCGCCCTCGCCTTCGCGCCCATCGGGCCTAAACGCAGGAACTCCACGCCCGCCCAGGCCAGCACCGTCTTCTTGAAGTCATCCTGGATTGCGCTCAATTGTCCCGCCGGCCGGCCACAGGCTTTATCAAGCGTTGTCGCCAGCATCACCGTTGCCGACTCCAACTTTTCAAAGTTTGGAACGACGTACTCGTCGATCGCCCGCTCATTGAGGTTAGCGAACGGTTGCGCCGCATGGGCTGTCTCGTGGCCTGCCACATAAGAAAGGGCGATAACGAACAGACAGATTGTTGGAATGACTCTTGGCACAGCCAATCTCTTTAGCGCCACTAAGACGATGCGCAGACGCGGCGAAAGCCCGCGGGCCAGTGCGGCCCGGCAAACGTTTGTGCCGCACTCAATAGCATTGCGCCAGCGTTGCCCCATCCTCGCGGTTTGTTGATGACTTCGATCACAAAATATTTCTTGACTATTGAAGTCATAAAATATCTTCATCAGGCTAAAGTCGTCAGCCACCGGCGTTTAGAATCGTTTTTGCGCAAGGGCTTGCAAGCGCAACGCGCATATCTTTCTCCGGCGCCGCTGGACGAGAACTGACGAACTTACGTTTGAAGAAATTATCCGTTCGTAACGACAGGACCAGATTGATCATGCGAAGAACTCTTGGTGTCACGATAGCCGCGGTGCTCTTGAGCGCGGCAAGCATTTCGGCCTTTGCGGACAAGGCACCTGACGCGGCCGCGATCGCAAAGACCTATGCCGATATCGCCGCGGCGGGATACGCCGACTCGCTGTCCGAGGCGAAAAAGCTCAAATCGACCGTGGACAAGCTCATCGCAGCGCCGACCCAAAGCAATCTCAAGTCAGCGCGCCAAGCTTGGATTGCCGCACGTGCACCCTACATGCAGACGGAAGCTTTCCGCTTCGGCAACGCCATCGTTGATGATTGTGAAGGCAAGGTCAACGCGTGGCCCCTCGATGAAGGACTCATCGATTACGTCTCTGCCGAGTACGGCAACGAGTCGCCCGAGAACGATCTCTATATCGCCAACGTCATCGCTAAGACGACGATCAAGATCGGCGGCAAGGAGGTCGACACCTCCAAGATTACCAAGGAACTTCTGGCTGACAAACTACAGGAAGCTGGCGGCGTGGAATCAAACGTTGCCACCGGATATCATGCCATTGAGTTCTTGCTCTGGGGCCAGGACCTCAACGGCACCGGACCGGGTGCCGGCAAGCGGCCCGCAACCGACTTCGACCCGAAAAAATGTACCGGCGGAAACTGCGAGCGCCGTGCTGAATACCTTGCGGCTGCCACCGATCTTCTGATCGATGATCTGGCCTGGATGACGGAGCAGTGGGGGGCGTCGGGCGCCGCCAGAAAAACAGTGATGGCCAACGGCGGCAAAGCCGGGCTCGTCGCCATCTTCAAAGGACTTGGCAGCTTGTCCTATGGTGAGCTAGCTGGCGAGCGCATGAAGCTTGGCCTGCTCGTCCACGATCCTGAGGAAGAGCACGACTGCTTCTCAGACAACACCCACTACTCGCACTACTACGACGCTAAAGGCATCAAGAACGTCTACCTTGGCACTTACACGCGCACTGACGGGAGTGTGGTCTCAGGCCCGAGCCCGTCCGATTTGGTGCGTGCCACGTCAGCGGAAACGGACACGAATGTACTCGCGGCCATCGATAAGTCGATGATGCGCATGGATGCAATCGTGACCCGTGCCAAAGGTGGTGAAGCCTATGATCAGATGATCGGTGAGGACAACGCTGAAGGCAACGAGGCGGTCAACGCCGCCATAAATGCGCTTGTTGGCCAAGCCAAGGAATTTGAGCGTGCAATGGCCGCACTCAAACTGGACGCAATCGAGTTTGAAGGATCAGACAGCCTCGACGATCCCTCAAAGGTCACATCGGAATAATGGTCGCACCCGAGTGGCCGCCGGGCAGCTCAGGGCATAGTAACTAGTGCCCAGATACGGCCAATGTGTGGGCCGGCCAGAATCGGAACCTCATGCACCCGGCCCGCGCGGCCGGGTGCAAAGGCCACAAACGAGAATGTCTCTAAGATCGAGAGAAAAGCGTCGTCTGCCGGTGCTCGTCCTGCCCGGGCTGCTGGCAATGTGCGTGGCATGCATCACCAGCACAATCGGTGTTGGCAAGGAGACGCCCAAGCCTGAGCAGAGTGCTGGCGCGAACATTTCACCTACGAGGGAGCCCGGCGAGGAGAACCCCGGCGGCAATGCCACCACGCGCAAGAGCATCCACACGCGCGGCGCCTTTTCTCATGCTTCAAACGGCATCGATTTTGAGGGCGAAGCGAACTTCAAGGTCGGCAACGCCATCTTTCGCAAGTTGTGGGTATCGGCACCTGCGTCGACGAAAAGTTCAGATGGCCTTGGGCCTCTATTCAACTCGCGCTCGTGCCAGAGTTGTCACTTCAAGAACGGGCGCGGGCATCCCCCCGCTGCCAACTACCCTGACGACACCGCTGAATCCATGCTCCTCCGGCTCTCGATCCCCCCCGAGACGGATGCGCAAAAGAAACTGTTGGCGGAACACCGGATCAACACAATCAATGAGCCGACCTATGGTGGGCAGTTGCAGGATTTAGCCATCCAGGGCCACGATAGCGAAGGGCACATACACGTTACCTATGAGGACGTGCCTGTGACGCTGGACGACGGCAGCACACTCACTCTGCGCAAACCGGCCTACACAATTACAGACCTCAAATACGGCCCACTGCATCCCAAGACGATGTTATCGCCTCGCATCGCGCCGCCCATGATCGGGCTGGGATTGATCGAGGCGGTGCCCGAAGCGCAGATTCGCGCCAACGCCGACGCCGACGATAAGAATGGCGACGGCATCTCAGGCCGCGCTAACGAGGTGTGGTCGCTGGAGGCTGAGCGCCCAATGATCGGACGCTTCGGATGGAAGGCTGGCGTCCCATCAATTCGAGAGCAGAGCGCCGGTGCGTTCTCCGGCGACATGGGTCTTTCGACACCGATTGTTACAGAACCATCGGGCGATTGCACGCAAGCGCAGGCCTTCTGCCGCAACGCTCCCAACGGCAACACGGAACGCGATGGTGGCTTCGAGGTTGGCCCGATACTCTTCGATCTTGTCACGTTTTACGCTCAGAACCTCGCCGTGCCACCGAGGCGAAATTTGGACGATGCCAACGTCACAAAAGGCAAGGCGATATTCCATGAGTTGGGCTGCGCGTCCTGCCACACGCCCTCATTCACAACCGGCAAGGTGGACGGCCAGCCGCATCTGAGTAACCAGCACATCTGGCCCTATACGGATATGCTGCTCCACGACATGGGAGACGGCCTCGCCGACAATCGTCCTGAAGGTATGGCCACGGGGCAGGAATGGCGCACGCCACCCCTGTGGGGCATTGGTCTGACCGAGACCGTGAGCGGTCACACGTACTTTCTGCACGACGGCCGCGCACGCAATCTCGAAGAAGCCATCCTGTGGCACGGTGGAGAGGCTCGAGCGGCCCGCGATGGCTACGACGCACTATCAAAGGCCGATCGCGACGCGCTGATCAGTTTTGTTGAGTCCCTGTGAGTGGTTGATGCCGCGGTGTGAAGGCCGCGCTTGCACGGACCGCTTGCGGCGCCACCGGGACACTCGCGACAAACGCCCATCGGCGTTATGCTGAACCGCTGACAGCTCAATCAATTGTGTGCCGACAGCGTGCGACGGTCTATGTGTTGTGCGCAGCTACAAAACGGCACGTGCGAATTGGAGGGTATGCATCCGGTGAAGACCGCAGGGAATGAGGGTCGCGATCAGGCGGCTATGGCCTGAGCCTCCTTCCAGTTCCAGGGCAGCAGGTCATCGAGTTGCTTTGCCGGGTGGTCGTTGATGCGGGCGAGGACGTCTGCGA
>JAAERO010000311.1 GCA_024230315.1 Hyphomicrobium sp. | reverse complement strand
GCCAACTAAGCCAACGCAACTCCCAGCCACGAGCTGACGAGCGATACGAGGCATCCGATCGATCGGAGACCGCGGCTGATAGGCCATCAAACCCATCGCGTCGCCGACTTTTTCAACACTATCGGCACTAAGCCGACATTGGAACGTGCATTACGGCTAAGCTGACATCTGGCCGCCACGTGGAGAACGTCGCACCGGCGCGTCGCGCCGCTCACTCATCCCCCCTCATGCCGGCCTCCGTTGACGTTCCGTCCGGCCAGTCTGGCGGAGGCACGAACTCAGCGACGCGCTTGATGTTGAACAGGTTATGGTAGCTTACGTTGTCCGTGGTGGAATTACCGCCGAAGGTACCGCACCCAAGCGTGAACGACGGGACCAATCCGGTACACAATCCACCGACGCCTTGAGATGCCGGACAATTCACCAGCACACGCGATACCGGCAGAGCGCCACTGAACCGGTCAATCAGAGCCTTCTCGCGGCTATGAATGACTGCGGAGTGACCGATGCCCTCGATTTTGAGCAATTCATGGCATAGGGATATGCCTTCTTCATCGCTCAAGGCCGTGACAAGGCTCGTGACCGGCATGAGCTTTTCGCGAGCAAAGGGATTGTCATGGCTGATCCGGTCAGTTGGTACGACGATCACTTTAATCGCATAAGGGCGCTCGATGTGGGCAGCCTCCGCCAATCTGCGCGCTGACTGGCCAATGGCTCGGGACGCGAAACCCCCATGCTTAGGCTCGATCAGCACCCCGGACAAGCGGGAGACCTCCTCATGCGCAAGCACCGCTGCTCCTTGGTGTTCCAAGGCCTCCACCATTGCGTCGTGGACTCGCGCATTGACCACCACATGATTTTCGGCCCCGCAGATGAGGCCATTGTCGAATGACTTGCTCATCACAATGCAGCGCGCCGCATTGTCGAGGTCGGCATCGGCTGCGACCAGAGCGGGGACGTTACCAGGTCCCACGCCAATCGCCGGCTTGCCCGAGCTGTAGGCTGCCCGCACCATGCTCGTTCCACCCGTCGCGAGAATTAAAGAGACCCCGGGATGCCGCATCATAAGCGTCGTCATGCGCCGAGAACCGCGGCTCTTGACCCACTGGATCCAGTCTACGGGGGCGTCGTGGCGGCGCAGGGCGTCGTGCAGTATGTCGCCGACCAAAGGGGCGAGCTTGAGAGCGTTACTCTGAAAGCTCAAAATCAATGCGTTTCGGGACTTCACGCAGATCAGCGCCTTGAAGCATGCCGTCGCTACCGGGCTGGTGACGGGTATCAACCCCAACACCACTCCCACAGCACAACCAAACTCTGAAACATGGCGCCGTTCGTCGGTCGACAGAAGACCCTGACCGCACTTGCCGACCAGCGACTTATACACGCCGAGACTGGCAAGGTGGTTCTTCGCGACCTTGTCCTCGACATTCCCGATTTGGGTCGCCTCCACCGTAGCCTCGGCAAGTTCATTTGCCCGGTCGGCGACGGCCGTGGCCATAGTGTGGAGCAATGCATCCACACGCGCCTCCGGCCAATCCTGGATTTTTCGCTGCGCTGCAGCTGCGCGAGCCGTCAGTTCATCAATTTCCGGGATCTTTTCGGAGAACACTACGTCGGCCAACTTATCGGTCAACCGCCGCAGACTTAGCGCCGCGCTTCGTCCGAGCGCGCCGATGACGGCGGCATAAGTCGCAGGGGCGGAAACAGACAGGTCCTCAAGATCTTTGGTCGCGATCCGGCGCGCCCGGACGTGCGTCTGCGCATAGGCGCCAGCCGACCTCGGCAGGCCATCGAGTATGCTCACCTCACCGAGTATCGAACCCGCTTCGACATATGCCAAGACGCTATCGCCGTACCACTCGGGCTGATCCAGCTCGACCCGGACCTGCCCCTCGTCGATGATATAACAGCAATCCGCCGCCGAACCGGCGGTGAACAAGCAGCTTCCCAAAGGGAACTCGACCGCATGCATCCGCGCCACAAGCGCCGCCTCTGCTTCCGGGCGCAGCCTGTCTAGAGGAGCCGGAATTTTCATCGTCGTCTTCACCCATACTTCGTTCGGCTCGATCCGGTCCCATGGGCCGCAAATCAGAGTTAGTTGGTATCATCCAATTTTGCCGCTGATCGGTGGCACGATCTCGAGCCTCACATGCCCAGCACGAGGCGATATCGCGCCTTACCGGCTAGCAGGTGAACGATCGCATATTCGCCCGATCGACGGGAAACTTTGTACACAGGGGTATAGGCTTCGACTAATCTGCTGCGCTTCGAGCCGACTTTCCAATTCAAGTACTATCTGTGGATTTTCCTCACTTAATCTCCCATGTAGTGTTGTGGGGGATATCGACGCGGTAGTCCTCGAATGGCTCGCCGACAGCGGTGGCCCCGGCAAAAATACAGGCGAACGGCTCGGTCCCGGTGATCCCCTTGTACTTGCCGGTGCCGCCGATGATAATATGAGTGCCGCAGTCCATCTCCGGCTGCGATTCGTCTAGGTCGCGCTAATCGAACGTCGAGAACACGGCGTCGCCGTCGGCATCGGTCAAGGTGCAGGCTCCGTTAAAGTTCGACTTGCTGCCCGTCTCGACCTTGATAGCGAAGCACTTAGCTTTCATCTTGTCGAAGGCCGCCTCACCCTTGGTGTTCGTGGTCGTGCCGTACAATCTTAGCGCGATGACCCTGCCGACGCCTTTAATCCTGTTGTATCCCATGGGGCTGAAAACGTAGTTTGTTGTGTAGCTCGTGGATCCCTTCTTCGCCAACTCGTCCCCAAGTACGACCCCGGGGAGGAGAGCCGTAAGGGCTCCGAAGATGATCGCAGTCCTGATGATGAATCTGTGGATCATTCTTGCTACTCCTTAAGAAGGCATGAGCTACCGTTCGTATAATAATCAGGATACCACATGGGAGGCTACTGGACGAATTGCCAAGGTGGCGGCGGCGGAGCTCGCCAAGAGAGAAGTCTCGACCGACGCAATGATGAAGACGCGTCCAACAAGACTTCGTTTTATGACGTTTGCCAACTTCTCCTGCTGGTCGACGGGCATCACAACGCCTGTATCGACACCATCGACCCGAAGGAATTTTCAGGCTATTATTAAGTACTTTTCGACCGGCCGCGATGTTCTTGCATGAAGTCTACGCCAGCCCACAGCCTTGAGAGTCTTGACATCTTCGCAGATCTCGCTCCGGCCGAGCGAGACGCACTGTGCGCCGAGTTCGAAACGCTCGCTCTTAAGCGCGGCGACGTGCTGGTGCGTCAAGGCGACGTGGCAGACGCGCTCTATCTGGTCATAAGTGGGCGTTTTGCAGTGACTATTGAGGGGCGCGAAGGTGTGCTCGCCGAAATGGGCCAGGGCCAACCTATCGGCGAGATTGCGTTCCTTGCCGGGGGGACGCGTACGGCGACCGTCCATGCGATACGTGATAGCCTCGTGCTTCGGCTTGCGCGTAGCGAATTCGATAGGCTGACCGCGAAGCTCCCTTCGATATGGTCATCGCTGACGGTTACGCTAGCCCGTCGCCTCGCCAAGGCGAGCGCGGCACAAGCGCCCAGATCCGATCCGCAGCCGCGCACAATCACCCTTATCCGTGCTGGCGGCGGACCTCTGCCGCCTGATTTTCTGCAGCTTTTCGCCTCCGTATTCTCCCAGGCCCTTCGGACTCGCATCATTGTGTCCAAAGATGTACACGACCTGCTGCCACGGGGCACGTCCTTTGAAAGCCCTTTGGCAACGCGCGCCCTCAATGCGCTGGAGGGCGAGTTGGATTTCGTCGTTTACCTCGCAGATGCAGAGCTGACTGCGTGGTCGCACAAGGCGATCCGCCAAGCGGATCTTGTCCTTGCCGTGGGCGCATTCGATTCGGACTCAAGCGTGAACGCCCTGGAGCGGTGCGCCGCCGAGTACCTACGCCCCGAGGCGCGGCGCTTGGTTCTGACGCACGCCAGCCACCGCCGCGTTTCGGGCACGCACCGCTGGCTTTCAGCACGATCTGTCGTGATGCACCATCACGTCGCGCTCGATCGTGCGAGCGATGTGGAGCGACTGTTCCGCTTCATCAACGGCACCGCCCGCGGGTTCGTGGCGGGTGGCGGCGGTGCCTTCTGCGCCGCCCATGTTGGGATTTATGCGGCGCTGCTCGATGCGGGCGTACCGATCGACATGATGGGCGGCACCTCGGCCGGGGGCGCGTTCACCGCTGCCTTTGCGCTCGAGGCCACGCCGGACGAGATCGACCATGCCACTCACGAGATGTTCGTCACCGACAAGGCGCTGGGACGCTACACTTGGCCGCGCTATAGCCTCTTCGATCACACTAATTTCGATCGGGCTCTAATCCGCTCCTTCGGCGGGATTGATATTGAAGATCTTTGGATTCCCTACTTCGCCATCTCGACCAACCTGACGAGCTACGAGCAGCATTGCCACCGCCGTGGCGAGCTGTGGACCGCCGTGCGCGCGACAGGCTCGATCCCCGTCGTGCTGCCGCCCTTCGTCACCGACGAAGGGCACATGCTGGTCGACGGCTGTCTCCTCGACAACGTGCCGATTGCCGCAATGCACCAGATGAAAAGCGGACCAAACATTGTCGTTTCGCTCCGTGTGCCCACGCTTGAGTGCTTCGATTTCCGCTACAGTGCGTTGCCGTCGCGCGGGGAACTCCTGCGACGCGTCATCAACCCACTGCGCAGCCAGCTGTTGCCCAAGGCGCCGGGTCCTATCACCGTGCTGGTGCGCAGCCTCGAGTCCCGTCGCGAGGATTTCAAGCGCCACATGAGACCGAGCGACCTCCTCCTCACGCCTCCCATCCCGCCCGACATGGGGATTCTCGATTGGCACCGTCATACGGAGCTCATGGAGTTGGCCCGTCACTGGGCACGGAGCGAGATCGCTCGATTGCAGGCGGAGGCGCATCCTGCCCTTGCCACGACAGCGCCTATCCATCGCGAGCGACGCACTGAGAACGAGAGGCTGAAAATGGCGCTCTCAGAGCTGATGCGCTCGATAAACTGATCCTGAAGGAAGCCCGCAAGGGAAAATACTAAGCCCTTCCCCGAAGAGAGCGTGCGTGGAGCATGTGCGCTCGCAGTTGCCGGTCTCTGAACGTCGTACGTGCGTTGTTGTAGGTCAGCCACGCGCGACGCAGCACCGACGCCTGAAGGTTCGCGATGACGAGACCGCATTGACGGCCGATATCGTGCGGCTGACCACGAAGTACAGCCGCTATTGGTGTCTGGGATTGATAAGGGCATTTCACCCATGACCTTTGAACTCGTCCATGCTCTTATAGACACCGAAGACATTGCCAAAGATGAAGTCAAACAGCCGGATCGGGAGCATACCTTTCATCATAACGACCGGGTAGACGATCCATGGTGAGCGGACCACTACTTTGCCTTTCTTCATGGATTCCCAGACCTTCTGCACAAAAGGTTCGGGCTTGAGGATTGGCGTCATCAGCGGCGCCCTGGCCCCTTTGAACATGCCGGTGTCGACGTAGCCTGGCGTGACCGTCGTCACGCAAATATTGTGGTAACCTTGTTGTTCCAGTTCCAGGCGCAGGGAGTCGGACCAACCGTTCACCGCCCACTTGCTCGCGCAGTACACGGACATCTTCGGGTTGGAGATTAGACCCGCGGCGGATCCCATGTTCACGATGCGCCCCTCACGTTTTTCCATCATGCCGGGCAGGAACGCCCGGCAGATATACATCAATGCTTCGCTGTTGATGCGCATGATTTTCTCGATCTGGTCATTGGTGTGCTCCCAGAAATAGGAACTAACGACGATGCCTGCGTTGTTGATGAGAATATCGACCGTGCCGTGTTCTTCGAGGACATTCTGCGCAGCCTTCTCGATGGCGCTGCGGTCGGATACGTCCACCTTGTAGGTGTACACCTCGCCGCCGCGACGGGTTAACTCCCCGGCGGTCTCCGTCATTGTCTGCTCGTTGGTAGCCCAGATAATGATCTTGGCGCCCTCTGCAACACCGTGTTCGCAGAACAGTTTGCCCATACCCTTGTTGCCGCCAGTTACAAGCATGGTTTTGCCGGCTATTAAGAACATGTGCTTTTCCTGCTTGTGAAATACGAAGTAAGCGTCCGGCCAACGGCGCCTTACATAGCCCTGCGAACGCAATCATAGTGTCCACTTGGCTTTAAGCGGACACTTACCTCATGGCATCAAGATCAAGGACCCCACGTCGTCGATGGAGTGTGGCGTTCAAGAAGCG
>JAAERO010000310.1 GCA_024230315.1 Hyphomicrobium sp. | reverse complement strand
TGCGCGCCTCAGAGACGAGCTGCTCAACGGTGAGATTTTCTACTCGCTGCGTGAGGCCCAGATCGTCATCGAGAGCTGGAGCCGGCATTACAACGCGGTGAGGCCGCACGCTTCACTTGGCTACAAGCCGCCAGCACCCGATGTCTTCATTCCAGCACTTGCTGCGTGGCCACCTTCGCAGCCTCGGCTTGCTCCGGCGCCAACGCAGCATCTAGCCGATGAAGCCGCCATGAACTAACATGCCGCCTGGACTACTCCGTGGGGGCCGGTCAGCGCATCCCATGCCATGTGGCAAAGCCAGAGATGACGAGCAGCATAAAAGATGCAAACCCAATCAGCGTATTGCGTCCGAAGATATAGTCGACGACGCGGCCCCAACTTGTGGTCGAAGGCGCCTGTCCCTGAGCCATCCCTAGTCCCCCCAAAAAAACCTTGTATATGCCGATATAGCAAAATACGCGCGCTTGTCGCGCTGTTTGCGCTCAATTCAAGCACCTCGGGGCTTGGACGTATCAGCAGTGCAACGCAGCGACCACCCCCCAAATGGCGTGCTTGGTGATTAAGAAAGCCGGTTTGGTGTAGTTGTCGCAATGACTGGTCAGGCCTAGTCTTTGCTATTCATATTCCCCAGTGGCGTGGCAAATGACATGACAGAGACTAACTTCGATTTCGAGCACTTGGCCCAAGACGGATTTCCGCTACAGACGTTTCAGGCAGGCGAAAAAATCTTTATCCAAGATGACGACGGCGCCCACATGTATGTGGTCCGCTCGAGTAGAGTGAACATCGTGGCAAGCGGGACCATTTTGGAAAACATCGGCCCAAATGGAATTTTCGGCGAGCTGGCCCTCCTCGACGGGGCACCGCGCAGCGCAACAGCAGTTGCGCTTGAGCCGACCGAGGTGGCCGTCATCGACGAACGCGCGTTCCTCTATATGGTGGAAAAAGATCCCAAGATTGCACTGCAGCTATTGCGACGGCTCGCTGAGCGCCTGCGCCGCATGAATCAAAGTCTTTGATACGGCGGGCCGTTAAGCGCGGCTCACATCTTCAAAAGAAAGCGATCGAGCAGCCGTGTCGGCAAGACGCGCTTCATGACGGCTGACACGTGAGTGGGAGTCGTCACACGGTAGCACGCCTTGGGGCGGGAGCTTTCGACCGCACGCACAAGCTTGGCGGCAACCGCTTCTGGCTGCAGCTTAAAGCGCATCTGGCCGCCAGCCTCCATCAGTTTTAGGCGCTCAAGATAAAGATCGCGATGGGGCGAGTTTTCAATGTCGATAGTCCGTTTGAAATTGGCCAGCGCCGTAGCGATGAACCGGCTATAGATCGGCCCTGGCTGAATGATCGAAACACGGATGCCTGTGTCGCGCAGCTCCAGCCGCATCGAGTCCGATAGCGCTTCGAGCGCGAATTTTGAGGCGCAGTAGGCCCCGCGAAACGGACCGGCCACAATTCCAAGCACCGACGAGCATTGAACGACGCGGCCTTCGCCGTTACGGCGCATGGAGGGCAGAATGCGCCGCGTTAGCTCGTGGGTGGCGACGACATTGACTTCAAGCTGGCGGCGAAACAGTTCCGCGCTCAAATCCTCCACCGCGCCGACCTGTGCAAAGGCTGAGTTATTGAATAGCGCAAAAAGCATGTCGTCGGTGCGACGCAGCGCTTCTTCAGCACACGCGGAGACGGAAGCGGGGTCGGCAAGGTCGAGTTGCAGCACCTCGACGCCTTCCTCCTCATTAAGGCGCGTGAGGTCTTCGGCTTTGCGCGTAGTGGCGAGCACACGCCACCCGCGGGCCTTGAGCGCCCGCGCAGAAGCAAGACCGATGCCCGAAGAGCAGCCGGTGATCAGAATCGACCTGCGAGTCATGACCGCGTCGCTTCGCGTACGGGCGCAGCATCGCCGGCAAAGGGTACGAAGGCCTTCCCGCGGTGGCCGAAGTCGCAAACGTCGGGGTGTAGCACCTCGGCCAGGATTTCCGTGCTTTCAACGAGGCGGGGCCCAGGGCGATTGAAGTAGGCGTTGCCGTCTGCGACGAACACGCGGCCCTCGCGCACAGCGCGCAAATTCTGCCAAAGGGAATTGTGGGCCAACACGCGCATTTCGCGCAGCGTCACAGGAATATCGTAACCGCAAGGTGCAACGAGGATCATGTCGGGGTCGGCGGCGGCGACATCCGTCCAGGTAATCCACGGCGATGATGCGCCAATTTCGCCAAACAGGTTGATGCCACCGGCTGCCGCGATCAGCTCCGGCATCCAATGGCCACCCGACATGGGCGGGTCGACCCATTCGATTAAGGCGAGGCGCGGCTTGTCCCGGCCGATAACCGCCGCCGAAATGGCCGCGATGCGCTCTTGCATGCTCGCAACGAGACCTTTGCCGTCCTCGGCAAGGCCAAGCGCGTCCGCAACGCGAACGACGTCCCCATAGACGTCCGCCATGGTGTGGGGGCGCAACGAGACGATCTTAGCCGCGTTATCCGTCCAGGAGCGCACCGCGCGTTCTACGTCCGCGAGTGAAACAGCACACACGTCGCACTGGTATTGGGTCAGGATCACATCCGGCGCGAGAGCTTTCAGCGAATTGGCGTCGACCGCATATACGGAGAGACCTTGCTCAACAAGCTAGCGCATCGCCCGATCAATGGTGCGACTGGAGCCATCGACCTTGAATTTGGGGCGCGTCACCGCGGGTATATCGAGAACAGCGGGCGGCCAATCGCATTCGTGTGAGCGCGCCACCTGCGTGTCGCCAGCTCCCAGTGCGTGCACAATCTCCGTCGCGCTGGCGATGAGGGAAACGACGCGCGGATTATGCTGCTCTTGCATCGCCTCTCTTCTCGTTGCTAGTTCGCGCCCTCAAGCAAACGTCGCGCAATGACCTGCGCTTGGATCTCGGCCGCGCCCTCGAATATATTGAGGATGCGTGCGTCGCACAAAACGCGGCTGATTGGGTATTCAAGCGCGAAGCCGTTGCCGCCGTGAATCTGCAGGGCGTTGTCGGCGTTTGCCCAGGCCACACGCGCGCCTAAGAGCTTAGCCATGCCAGCTTCGAGATCGCAACGGCGACCTTCGTCTTTTTCGCGCGCGGCGAAGTACGTGAGCTGACGCGCGATCATGGTCTCGACCGCCATCATGACGACCTTGTTTGATACGCGAGGGAAGGCGTAGATCGGTTTGCCGAACTGGTTGCGCTCCAGCGCGTACTTTAAGCCTAGGTCCATCGCCGCCTGGGCCAAGCCCACCGCGCGCGCAGCTGTTTGAATGCGCGCGCCTTCAAACGTGTTCATGACCTGCTTGAAGCCCTGGCCCTCAGCGCCGCCCAAAAGTTGCGAAGCCGGCACCTTAAAGTTGTCGAAGGAGATGTCGTATTCCTTCATACCGCGGTAACCCAGCACCTCGATCTCACCACCCGACATGCCCTCGGCGGGAAACGGCTCTTCGTCGGTGCCGCGCGGCTTCTCCGCCAGCAGCATGGACAGCCCCCTGTAGCCCTTCTCGTCAGGGTTTGTGCGAACAAGCAGCGTCATAAGGTCGGCACGAACGGGGTGCGTGATCCACGTCTTCTGGCCAGTAACAACGTAGGTATCGCCTTCCTTGACGGCGCGCGCCTGCAAGGATGCGAGGTCGGAGCCCGTATTGGGCTCGGTGAAAACGGCAGTGGGCAGGATTTCGCCGCTCGCAATCTTGGGAAGATAGGCCTGTTTCTGCTCCTCGGTGCCGTTGTTGAGGATCAGCTCGCCGGCAATTTCCGAACGCGTACCAAGCGAGCCCACTCCGATGTAGCCGCGCGACAGCTCCTCGGAGACGACGCACATCGCCTCCTTTCCAAGTCCGAGGCCACCATACTCCTCTGGCATTGACAGCCCGAACACGCCGAGTTCGGCGAGCTTGGTGATGATTTCCATCGGGATATAGACGTTGGCGAGGTGCCACTCGTGTGCGTGCGGGACGACCTCGGCTTCGGAGAAGCGACGCATCTGCTCGTGCATCTCGCGGTGCAACTCATCGAGACCGGAGTCGCCGAACGTCGTGGCCTTCGGCTGGGCCGCGATCAGCTCGGCCAGCTTCGATTTCGATGCCCGGCTCGAGCCTGCTGCAACGAGGTCGGCAACGTCGTCCTCGAACTTGCGGATGTCGGCCTTGGAGACGCCCAGCGCGTCGGAGCGGATGATCTCCCCCTGGCTCATGGGAATGCCGCCACCGATCTGCGCCAGGTATTCCGCGAAGGCGACCGCGAGGATCAGCTGCTCGAACTCGTCAAAGCGCCCTCCCTCTGAAAGCCTCCCCGCCCAGACGTGCATCTGGCGAAGGCCTTCTACCGTTGTGGCCAGCCAGGCAAGGCCGTGGACGGCGTGCTGGGCGGCATCGACGCTGCCAGCTTCCTGAATCTTGGCCCGCACACCGGCCTTGGCATATTGAAGGACGCGATCCGCCGCGGCGACCGCATCGCCGGCGCGCTGAAGAAGAGCGTCAGAACCCGATGCAAGTATGTTCTGCTCAGCCGTGAGCGCAGCGGTAGACATTGCGGTCTCCTTTTGGATTCATTTTCCGGCGGGCAACGCGCCGCACTGCCACAGGTTCGGCGATGCAGGATAGTCGACATTCCCGTCAAGGCAATCGGGTGCGGCCAAGGCGCGCGCCTTAGAACAAGATTCACGTTTCACTCAGACGCAATTAGTGCATCCAAGTGAAATGATCAGGCTCTAGCCGCCATCGCCCGTCAGGGCCCTGAAGAACTTGCGCCGCGTCCGAGCACCATCTTGGGGATTAAAGCGGTCATCGTCCTCATCCCCCTCATCGACTTCAATAATCTCGACAATGGCCTCGTCCAAGTCGTCATAATAACCGGCGCGCGTGGCCGCGTTGGTTTCGGGCGCCTTATCGTCATACGGGCGCGCTTGCAGCGAGACGCCGACACCCAGTGCCCCTCTCTCGCCGACATCATGGTCCTCGTCGAACTGCACCGATGCTCGTTCGATGATGATGATGTCGGCTTCCTCAGTCATGATGTCGATGTCCTTCATCATGATTTCGGCGCAGTCGGGCTCAAGACTCGGCATCGTCGTGAGTGCAGCAATCATTCGCAGCCCATGCTCCGCGTCTTCGGGCTCATCGGTGCGCTCAAATCCGTCAGGAAGAGTCCCCTGCGGCAGGGGTGGAGGACCGTCGCCGACCACTGGCAGGCGGTCGACGCTTTCCTCCGTACCAATGTCGTTCAACGTCTCTGGCGAATGGGACATGGCAACCTGCTCCGTCACGCGTTCGGGTTCAGTTCTAATGTCCAGTCGAGTTGGAGGTGCGATGGCTGCCTTACGATCAAGCGCTTCAAGCAGACCACCGGCGACGTGCCGATTGTTGGCAGACGAAAGCTGCCGCTCCCCACAATCCAAAATGGTGGCGACCGCGTTGGATCCAGGAGCGGGCGTGTCGAACATCCCATCCGCCTCCCCGGACTCCGCCGGCGCCGGTGAGGCTTCCGCCGCTTCACCGCACAGCAGTGCTGCCTGCCTGAGCCAATTTCGAGCCCTGGTAATCCGGCCAAGCCCGAGTATCACGCTCAAGCGCCGGACTTCGATAGTCGACAAGGCCGCGATCTGATCGAAGCGCGCTACTCCCAAGAGGTTTAGGCGTTCTGCGAGCCTCGGGCCGATACCACGGATCCGGGTGAGATCGTCGTTCGGGAGTGGCGGAATGGGATCGACCTGGCAAACAGCCGCGAACTCGCTGATCCGCTGAACGAGAGACGTACGAAGGGGGGCGGCCCGCACGTTCGCGAGCGCACGCAAAACTTCTATGCTCTCTTGCCGCTGGTGCTCAACTGGCAACTGACGCACCTTTTACATTCAATTCAACGCCATACAGTCTAATCAAAGGCGCAAGCGCAGTCCACGGCCCAAAGGGCCAGCGCCGCGGCAACTCAGACATAGACCTGCCGCATGCCCAAGGCTAGCTTCCCGCCAGGCGATATCAAGGAGACCCTGAATGCAGCGTTACCGAACTCTGCTGGAAGCCATTTACCGTCTCTACGAGCACAGCGGATTCGCGATGGCTGGCGCGATGGCGTTCTCATTCGTCATTTCGCTGTTCCCGTTCTGCATCTTCCTTGGTGCTCTCGCAGGCGTATTTGGCGGTCGGGAACTCGCCAATCAGGCAGTCGCGCAGCTGTTCCAAATCCTTCCACAGAAGGTCGCGGCCGGCATTGCTCCGCAGGTCGAGTCGATCATGGGCAGCAGCCGCATTGACCTGCTGACGGCAAGTGCTGGTCTTGCGCTCTTCTTTGCAACGACGGCGATTGAGACATTGCGTACCGCACTCAACGGCGCCTATCGCGTCGTGGAGACGCGATCTTATTTTCTGTGCTTGTTGCGCAGTATGCTCTTCGTGTTCCTCAGCGCCGTGGCGGTGCTCGTCCTGGCGTGGGCCGTCATTGTGGGACCAGTAATCGCCGCACGTGTCGAACCGGACTTGACGCAGTCGATATTGGATAGCACGTGGCTCGGAACCGCCCTTCGCTATGGGCTTGCGGCCGTGGTCATTGCTGCTCTGCTGAGCACATTCCATCTCCGGCTCGCGGCGGGCAAGCGCAGAACAAAGGACGTGTGGCCCGGCGTGCTGCTATCGATGGTTCTCTGGCTCGTGGTCGCGGGCGTGTATTCCTATTATCTTAACTTCAGCGATTACTCCCGATTCTACGCGGGGCTATCGCAGCTCATGGTGGCGCTGATCTTTTTCCAATTGACGGCAGTCATCGTCATCCTCGGCGCTGAACTCAATCGCGGTATCTACGAGTTTAAGCGCTTGCGCGTCGCGCGCGCCGAAGCCCGCGCGCCGTCGCCCAATGTTCCCAAGAGCGCAAGCGCTATCTAGGTCGAAACCCGACGGCATCAATACGTCGGCCAGCACGATGGTTGCAGCACTACTTGTTGTGCATTTGCTGGCTAGCCTCGAGAACATCCTCAATGGTTCTCAACCCCGTCGTCGGCGCCGACACGAGCACAGCCATGTTCCCCGGTTTGTGCTCGTTACGGTACATGCGCATGTGGGCCTTGGGGATCTGATCCCAGGGGAAGACCTCCGACATACACGGGTCGATGCGCCGCTCGATCACCAGCTTGTTGGCATGGGAGGCCTGCATCAAATTGGCGAAGTGCGAGCCCTGAATGCGCTTCTGATGCATCCACAGATAGCGTGCGTCCATCGTGAGATTGTAGCCCGTTGTACCGGCGCAGATGACGACCATACCGCCGCGCTTTACAATGAACACCGAGACGGGGAAGGTCGATTGACCAGGGTGCTCAAAGACACTATCGACGTTGTTGCCCTTGCCTGTGGTCTCCCATATGGCGGCGCCGAATTTGCGCGCTGCCTTGAACCAGGCGTCGTATTCGGGCGTACCAACCTTGGGCAATTCGCCCCAGCAATCAAAGTCCTTGCGATTGATAACGCCACGCGCACCGAGCTGCATGACGAAATCGCGCTTATCGTTCTCGGATACGACACCAATCGCATTGGCACCTGAGGTCGCACACAACTGCACGGCCATGGAGCCCAGCCCACCAGAGGACCCCCACACCAGCACGTTATGACCCGGCCGCAATACGTGCGGGCGATGACCAAACAGCATGCGGTAGGCGGTTGCCAACACCAGCGTGTAGCAGGCGCTTTCCTCCCAGGTCAGGTGCTTAGGGCGCTCCAAGAGCTGGCGATCCTGCACGCGGCAGAACTGAGCGAACGAACCATCGGGGGTCTCATATCCCCATATGCGCTGCGAGGGTGAGAACATCGGATCGCCGCCGTTGCACTCTTCGTCATCGCCATCATCCTGATTGCAGTGGATGACGACCTCGTCGCCGACCTTCCAGCGCTTCACCTTGGACCCGACGGCCCAGACAATCCCGGACGCATCCGAGCCCGCAACGTGATAGGGGTTCTTGTGGGCATCCAGCGTGGAGATCGGCTTGCCGAGCGAGGCCCACACACCGTTGTAGTTGACGCCGGCTGCCATTACGAGGACGAGGACATCGTGGCTGTCTAGGTCCCAGGTTGGCAGCACCTCGATCTGCATCGCCGTGTCGGGCTCGCCGTGGCGCTCCTTGCGGATGGCCCAGGCGTACATGTTCTTGGGCACGTGGCCGAGCGGCGGAATTTCGCCGATTTCGTACAGATCCTTCTTGGCGGCAACGAGCGCCGGCGCACCCATGACGGCTTCGGTTGTTGTCGCGGCGCTTTGGCTCGACATTCCTTGCTCCCCTTCTGGAGTTCCCGCCCCCGGCGGGCCGATTTTGCACTGCGGTACCATGGCCGCACTATTTCCCGGCCGTTTCAAGCACGTTTTTGCGCTGCAATGAAGAGGCAGGCCTGCGGCAAGGGGCAGCCTTTTAACCCAAAATTAACTTCTACTAACAACTCAGAATTAGTATTTGTTCAATTTAATCGGAATGCGTGTAGTCCGCTCCCGCTGGCCTAGAACCCTCTGCGGGGCCGTATAATTAAGGGAATACCATGCTCGAGATGCTATCCAGGGCCGTCGACGTCGACACCTTCACCCTCCTATCCGTGGTGGCCCTTTCGGGCTGGGCTGGCTTACTCCTCATGTTTGTCCAGCCAAAAAGGATGCTGGCGCTGGCACTTATGCCTGGCTTCGTGGTGGGGGCCCTCGCCGCCAACTATTTTTTCCTGGAATACGGCGTCTTTCCCACGTCCGAGGACGAAACCAACGTCGTTCTTGCCAGCACCATTGGCGTTAGTGGCGCACTACTCATCATGATCGTCCTCCTCCTCCTGCGCTTGATGGGCGCGATCAACAAAATGCGGCTTCAAAGCTACAAAATCCCGCACTGACCGGACGCAGGCGTCGCGTTGCGCCAAAGGTCGTTTTGCATTGCAATTGCAGTCGGGTACGTTAAGTGAACACGCTTAATCGCCCCGGTTGAGGATGAGGCATGCGCGAGAACAAAAGCGGCGTAGCGGGGCCCGCACGTCCGCAAGACACTGGAAAAGGGGAGCCCGACAAGCCCTGGATCTTCCGCACCTACGCGGGCCACTCTACGGCGACGAAGTCGAACGAACTCTATCGCAAGAACCTGGCGAAAGGCCAAACCGGCCTATCCATCGCCTTCGACCTGCCCACCCAGACGGGCTACGACAGCGATTACGAGCTCTCCAAGGGTGAAGTCGGCAATGTGGGCGTACCCATCTCCCACATCGGCGACATGCGCGCACTGCTCACTGGCATCCCGCTCGACCAGATGAATACGTCGATGACGATCAACGCGACGGCAGCTTGGCTGTTGTCGCTTTATGTCGCAGTGGCGGACGAGCAAGGTGCACCGCGCTCCAAACTGACGGGCACCATACAGAACGACATCATCAAGGAGTATCTTTCGCGCGGAACCTATGTATTCCCGCCCGAACCGTCGCTCCGGCTGATCAAGGATACGATCGTCTTTTCCACTCAAGAGCTCGTGAAGTGGAACCCGACCAACGTGTGCTCCTACCACTTGCAGGAAGCGGGCGCGACACCGGTGCAGGAACTCGCCTATGCGCTTGCGACCGCGCAGGCCGTGCTCGACCGGGTGAAGGCATCAGGCGAGGTGAAGCCGGAGGATTTCAGTGCCGTGGTTGGCCGCGTTTCGTTCTTTGTGAATGCGGGTCTCCGGTTCATCACCGAGATCTGCAAGATGCGCGCATTCGTAGAGCTTTGGGACGAGATCACCAAGGAGCGCTATGGCGTCACCAATCCCAAGTTTCGCCGCTTCCGCTACGGCGTGCAGGTGAATTCTCTCGGCCTCACCGAGCAGCAGGCTGAGAATAACGTTTATCGCATTTTGCTGGAGATGCTGTCGGTCACGCTTTCCAAGAAGGCCCGCGCGCGCGCGGTGCAGTTGCCGGCCTGGAACGAGGCCATGGGCCTGCCGCGCCCGTGGGATCAGCAATGGTCGCTGCGTATGCAGCAGATCCTCGCATACGAAACGGACCTGCTCGAATACGGCGATATCTTCGACGGCTCGACTGCTATCGCAGCTGAGGTGGCCAAGCTCAAAGACGAGGCAAGGGCTGAGCTTTCCACCATCGATGCTATGGGCGGCGCCGTGGAAGCCATTGACTACATGAAGCGACGCCTGGTGGAGAGCAACACCGAGCGACTGCGCCGCATTGAAACGGGCGAGCAGATTGTTGTTGGCGTCAACCGCTGGACCGAGACCGAACCATCGCCGCTCTCCTCAGGCGAAGGGTCGGTGCTGGTCATCGATCCGGCGGTCGAAAAGGAGCAGGTCGAACGGTTGCAAACTTGGCGTGCTCAACGCGACAATAAAGCGGTGAAAGCCGGGCTTGCCGATCTGGAGCGCGCCGCGAAGGAGGGTCGCAACATCATGGAACCGTCGATCGTGTGCGCGAAGGCCGGCGTCACGACAGGGGAATGGGGCGCGACATTGCGCAAAGTGTTCGGCGAGTACCGGGCGCCGACCGGCGTGGCGCAAGCCGCAGCCCAGTGCGACGGTGCGGGCCTCGAAAACATCCGAGAAGCGGTGGAGAGAGTGTCTACGAAGCTGGGGCGGCGATTGAAGTTTCTCGTCGGCAAACCGGGCCTCGATGGTCACTCGAACGGTGCCGAGCAAATTGCCGTGCGAGCACGCGACTGCGGCATGGAAGTTGTCTACGAGGGCATCCGCCTCACGCCAGCACAAATCGCGCGCGCCGCGCTCGATGAAACCGTTCATGTGGTCGGCCTGTCCATCCTGTCAGGTAGCCATATGCCGTTGGTGCGGGAAGTTGTGGAACGCATGCGCGCAGAAGGGCTCGACGATGTACCTGTCGTCGTTGGCGGCGTCATCCCGCCAGAGGACGCCAAGACGCTAAAAGCGATGGGCGTCGCGGCCGTCTATACGCCGAAGGACTTCCAGCTCACCGACATCATGGCAGACATCGTCAAGCTTGTTTCGGCCGAAGCCCAGGCTGCTTAAATGTTACAGGAAGATCCAACGGGATCGCTGGCGCCGCGCCAAGGACACCTGAGCTAGCTCTGATTTTTGGGCTTTGTCTCCTCGTCCCTGAGGTAGATGGGTTCTTTAAGCACACCACCCAGATATAGCCGCTGCACAGCGACATCGATGACGATGGCGAGCGGATAGCCAAGTACGAGCCCCAAGGGCCCGAAGAGTATACCCAGCGCGACGACAGAAAACAGCCCGACCGCAGGCGGCAGTTCCACGGCGCGGCCCGCGACAATCGGCATGATGATATTGCTCTCAACTTGCTGGACCACGACGAAAAGGGCAAGCGTCCACAGCACCATCTCGAAGCTCTCCGTGGACGCAAGCAACAAGGCGGGAATTGCGCCGATGACCGGTCCAATGATCGGTACGAACTCGGCCACACCAGCAATTAGGCCAAGCGCGAGTGCGGATGGTACGCCAACGATCGCAAGGCCTAAACCGACCAGTGTGCCGACAATGATCATGGCTATGAGCTGGGCACCAAGCCAGCGGCGAAGCGCATGACCTGAGTCATTCAATATCGCGCTGATCTGATCGCGCGTTCCCGATGGGAATAGCCTAACGAAGCCCCTGATATAAACGCGGGGACTGATGGCGATATAGATGCCGGCAACGATCATAACGACCAGCGAGAAAACCGCGCCAAAGATGGTCGTTCCCCAAGAGAACGCGCTCGTCACAAGGTTGCCAATCGAGGTATCCCTGACCAGCTCCGAGACCGTCAAAAACGGCATCTGCTTGGAGAGGCTGCTCGCCGCATTGGGGAGCATCTCGGCGACAGTGACAAGTTGGCCGCTGATTCTCGAACCGAACAGATATGACACAACGCCCAGTACGGCGATGATGGCGAGACCGGCGAGGAGGAGAGCCAACCGTTCACCAATCGACGTCACCTGCCTTATGGGCTCGGCTATCGCGCGCAACACCACCGCAACAAGAATAGAGCCGAACACCAGGGCCAGAAGCTCAGAAAGCGTCCATAACGCCGCCGCGAACGCTGCTATTGCAAAAAAGATGAGCACTCTGCGGACAAACACGTTGTCCGGTATGAGTTGCGGTGATGGGGACGACGGCTTTTTTTCCATGGCCCAACGATCTCGTTGATCTGCAAACGGCTTGCATCGTCGTGCAGATCCGCCGCCACAGATGTTGGCGGGGACCCCGATACCGCCGGCAGGCGGCGAATGGTCTCGCTGTTTATCATCTCTGCGCGGGTGTCGCCAATGGCGCGTTGACGCCGAAAGAACGGCCGTTATGATGCGCGCCTTCTGCACCTAAGCCCTAGTGGCGGAACCGGTAGACGCGCCAGACTCAAAATCTGGTCAGCTAATGGTCAGTGAGCCAGGGCGTTGAAGTAATACTCTGACCATCAACACTGAATCACACCTGTAAAAGCCGGAGCAATACTGCGTCATTGAAGCGGCCGATATGTTTGGTTGCGCCGGACTAAAAGTGCGGCAGATAGAGCCCTTGTGCCTGCGTTAGCGGCGGGGGCTGGGGGATGAAGACAGTGGAGCTCTATGGG
>JAAERO010000309.1 GCA_024230315.1 Hyphomicrobium sp. | reverse complement strand
CCAGAGTTCATCTTACCACAAATCTTTAATTTAGAAGATAATAAGAGAGTGCCTATTAAACCTAAGACTAGATTCTTATTCTATAATGGTATGGTCACTACAGGTGGTACGACATGGTTCTTAGACACAGGTAGTGGAACTACAATGGGTTTTGGAACATATCCTCTAGTATCACCCTATGAATACTGGCCAATACAAAATGTAGTAGGACCACCTCCTGTAAATACTCTTAATCTTAACTTTAGTAACGATACAAGATATTACATGGACCCTGATCCTGGTGCAACTTATGGTCAATTACCTAATACTCTATTTGAGATATTCTGGGGTCGTTACATCTCTTCACTCTATAATAAGTTTAGTAGAAGAGTTACAGCTTACTTTACACTTAATAATGTAGACCTACAAAGCTTTACATTTGATGATGTTATATTCATTGATGGTAAATACTATAGACCTGAGAAAGTAGTAGATGCACAGATAGGTGAGAGAACAGCGGTTAAGGTACAACTAATTACCTTAAAAGATCAAAGACCAGTATGGCGACCAGAGCCACTTACAGGTTTCTCTATAGTAGACACTGATGGTGTATGTTTTGGTGATAGTGGTTCTATACAAGTAACTACTGAT
>JAAERO010000308.1 GCA_024230315.1 Hyphomicrobium sp. | reverse complement strand
TTAAAAACACTCTGACGAATGTACTTAAAGATGGTGGAGCTATGCGGGATCGAACCGCAGACCTCCTGCGTGCAAGGCAGGCGCTCTCCCAGCTGAGCTATAGCCCCATCTAGGTCGATATTGGTGGGTCTGAGTGGACTTGAACCACCGACCTCCCGCTTATCAGGCGAGCGCTCTAACCAGCTGAGCTACAGACCCAATATCGTCTCTTAACTTTTCTAAACCTAATCAATCTGTGTGGACACTTATCGTGAATATCTTCGTATAAGGAGGTGATCCAGCCCCAGGTTCCCCTAGGGCTACCTTGTTACGACTTCACCCCAGTCATGAACCACAAAGTGGTGAGCGTCCTCCCCGAAAGGTTAAACTACCCACTTCTTTTGCAGCCCACTCCCATGGTGTGACGGGCGGTGTGTACAACGCCCGGGAGCGTATTCACCGTAGCATTCTGATCTACGATTACTAGCGATTCCGACTTCATGGAGTCGAGTTGCAGACTCCAATCCGGACTACGACGCACTTTTTGGGATTCGCTCACTATCGCTAGCTTGCTGCCCTCTGTATGCGCCATTGTAGCACGTTTGTAGCCCTGCTCGTAAGGGCCATGATG
>JAAERO010000307.1 GCA_024230315.1 Hyphomicrobium sp. | reverse complement strand
TTCCGAACCGTTCCTCAAACTCAATCAACGTCTTGGGGAAACCGCGCCATAGCGCCTCGTGATGCGTCTCTGCCATTTGGATATCTCATTGATATCCATAGAGCATTCTTATGTGGCCGGACTAAAGCGGAGAGGTATGCCTGCGCCGTCTCCTTTGCCTCATCGGCCAGAAGATGGACGCTGAGGTCGTACTTATCGGCGAACTTGCGATGGCTTGCCGGGCCGTCGGGCGAAATGCCGATGACGTCGCCCCCCGCCTTTTTGAACGCCTCAATGAGGCACGAGAAGCCCTTAGCTTCGGCCGTACAGCCCGAAGTATCGTCCTTGGGATAGAAATAAACGACGACCAGTCGGCCCTTGAGCCGCGACAGCCGGACGCTCTTGCCGTCAGCATCGGGAAGCTCGAAATCGGGAGCCTTCATACCATCCTCTATCATCAGTCTTGTGCCTTTCTTTTGTCGCTTTTGCCCCTGCACGTGGATTAGGAAGCGCTTCACGGCTGGCATTGTGTATGGAGCGGCGCACGGGTGGCATGAGGCCACGCACTGCGCCTTTCTACCATAGCTGCGGCAGTGGTTAGGGCGAGGGCATTCGGTGCCGGGCAGACGCATGTGAACGGTGCCGCAGGAGAGCTGCTCGGCGCAAGTCAACATTGTGGTTCTGTCCCGGCGGGAATCGACGCAATGCGCGATCAGCAAAATCAGTTTGCGTCTGGTTGGACTCTTATAGATCCGTGAGGGGTGCTGGCTTGCATAAGACGGCAAGACGTAACGGGGAACAACAACACGCGCAGACGCGAGCGGGTGAGCCGGCGTCGGTGCCCCGACGGCGTCTGGCTGCTGTCGCTTCGACTTGCGACAATATTCTGCATGGTCTCGGTAGGTGCTTATTCATTCTTGCCCCCGTCATCATGTTGGTGGTGCTCGCGCTAGGTCTCGGCTATGTGCGGCTGCGGCACGGGCCGATCTCGCTGAATTTCATGGTGGCACCGATCGAGCGTGGTATTGCGGTCGAGCTCCAGGGCAATACTGTCGAGATCGATGATGCCGTAGTTAGCCTGTCGGAAAAGGGCGGGCTTGAGTTTCGCTTGCTCAATCTTCGCGTTCTCGAGCCGGATGGCAACGTTGTCGCGTCAGCACCGCTTGCCGCGGTCGAGCTCAGCACGGCCGCACTATGGTCGGCGCTAATTGTGCCGGCACGCGTAGAGCTGATCGAGCCGCGTCTCTTCCTTTTCTATTCCGATGAGCGCGGTCTCTCCATGAGCTTCTCAAAACCCGTGGAGATCGCGCTAGATGCGAAGACGCCCGCAGGGCGCAAAAACGCAACACCCGGTGCGAGCGCCAAGCTCCCGGCTGCGGCGGCGCCTCCCGCACAGCCGGCCGGACCGTTGAAACGGATCGATCTCGCCCGGGTCGTCACAGATATGTGTGCACGCGCACGCCAGCGGCTCGATGCCAGTTCTTTTCTTAGCGAGGTGGGCCTAAGGAACGCAACAGTCGTTCTTGAATACGGAGGGCGAACGACAGAATGGCACGTGCCCTCGGTTGCTGTCGGCCTGATGCACGCCAAGACGCGAAGTGTGATTGTGGGGCGTGCGACGATTGCCGGGCAAGACAGGCAAGGTACGCCGTGGCACCTCACCTTCGAAACGGACGAATCGGAAAGCTTACGCACACTTACGTTGAAGACGTCAATTCGTGGTCTTGTGCCGCGCAGCTTGGCGCGGGCGGTGCCGCAGCTCAGTCTGCTGCAGTCTTTTGACATGCCGGTTGCCGGCGACGCGACGCTCGAGCTCTCGGACCAAGGCGATATTCTCACCGCGGCACTGCGTCTTGAGACCGGTCGTGGGTATTTGCGGCTTCCAGCGCTGCCCGATGCACCGCTGGAGGTGGACGGCGGCGTTTTCAATGTCGCTTATGACGGCAAGACGCAGCGGGCGGAACTATCCCAATCAACACTGCGTTGGCGGGGCAGTAGGGTTACGCTTGTGGGCATGTTGGTGCACGAAGAGCGTGGTAGCTCACGTTCGGCCTGGCGCTACCAGTTGAAGGCGCTTGATGGTGTCTTGGCCGCTGACGAGTTCGGTATCACGCCGGTGCCGCTCGACTGGCTGGAAGCGAAGGGGCGCATCTTACCGCACCGCGGCGAGGTCGAACTTACGGCATTTAATTTGAAGGCGGGCGGGGCCGAGGTCACTCTCTCGGGTGACTTCGTTGCTGGCGTGGACCCGGCGAGTACAAGGCTTGAAGGTACGCTCAGTCCAATGCCCATCAATACGCTAAAGGCGCTTTGGCCGAAGGCTATTGCGCCCAGTGCGCGCGAGTGGGTGGGCGAGAGCGTTACGCGCGGCCAATTGCTTGGTGGTTCGTTCCGGCTTGTGAGCGGCGAGCATATGAATGCCGAAAACGTTTCCGACGGGTCCCCCCATCACCGCTTGTCAATGACTCTAGAAGCTGCAGACCTGCAATTCCAGGTGATCACGGACACGCTGCCTGTAGAAGCGCCGCGTGCAACGATCCGGCTGGAAAACGATGGATTGGAGGTCAACATTCCTGAATCCGCAATTGTGCTCGGACTCGATCGCCGGGTACCGTTGAATGCAGCGCGCCTAACGGTGGTCGACATCTTTGGTGACGCTCCGGTCGCCGAGATTGCCTTCGCCAGCGAGGCGCCGCTTGATGCGGTTTTAGAAGTGCTCGAAAGATCGCCGCTAGCCTTTCTCCAAGAGACTGGCCTGCCCACGGAAGGTTTAGTCGGCAAGGTTGATGGCACCTACAAGATTACCCTGCCGCTGGTGACCGATCTGCAGATGAGCGATATCAAAGTCGCCGGCAAATCGCGCATCAGCGACGGCCGTGCTAATGGGCTTATCGGGTTTTATGAAATTATCGAGGCAAGCCTCAACATCGACCTCACGGAGAGGGCGGTCGATGTCAACGGCGAGGTGCTTATCAACGGCGTGCCGACCAAGGTTGGCTGGCAACGCATTTTTGATGCCCCGTTCGACAAGCAACCTCCGCTCAGGATTTGGGCGACGCTCGACAATTCCGATCGCGACCAGCTGGGTCTCGATATCAATCACATTGTACAGGGCGAGATACCCGTCGAGGTTACGATCACCAAAAGCCTCATGGACGAGCCTGAGATCAAGCTGCGCGCAGATCTCACCAATGCAGATCTCTTTCTGGAAAATGTTGCATGGCGAAAGCGGCCTGGGCGCAAGGCCATTTTGCAAACTGACATCGCGCTAGGCCGCACACACAAGATTGAGCTGCAAAACTTCAAGGTTGCGGGTGACGACGTAGCCATTGAGGGATGGATGGCTGTCGATGCCGACAATCGGGTGCGCGAGTTCTATTTCCCGGACTTTTCCCTCGATGTCGTGACGCGACTGGAAATGCAAGGCACGCTGGGATCCGACGGCGTGTGGAAGGTGAAAGCGCGCGGGCCCACCTTCGACGGCCGCAATTTCTTCCGTTCCCTGTTTTCGCTGGGACAGATTTCCGAAAGCCGCCCCAAACCAAAGAATCCTCGTGATGGTATCGACTTGGAGATCGAGGTTGGCACGGTGATCGGTTTCTCCGAGGTGAATTTGCGCAATGTCAAGCTGTTGTTCTCCAAACGTGGAGGGAAACTCACGATGCTTGATGGTCGCGGAACGCTCGACGGTGGCGCACAGCTCGTCGCCGTGTTGGAAAAGAAACCCAATCAGCCGCGCAAGCTGCTGGCGGATTCAACAGACGCGGGCCAGGCTTTCCGGCTCATTGACTTCTATCCCAACGTGAAGGGTGGCTGGGTGCGGCTCGAGGTCAACCTCGACGGAAAGGGGCCGGCGGAAAAGACCGGAATTCTTTGGGTCAACAAATTTGAGATCCTCGGCGATCCGATTGTCTCGGAGGTGTTCAGCGGTCTCGATGATGGTCGCCCGGCAATCGGGAACAATCGGCATCGGGCGCGCAGAGTTGTGCGCGAGGTTTTTGAGTTCGACCGTATGCGCGTGCCATTCTCTGTGGGTTATGGCCAATTCGTAATGGAGGATTCATACGTGCGAGGGCCGCTGCTCGGCGCCTCGTTCCGCGGCAAGGTGGATTTCAAGACCCACCGGGTAAATCTTGGAGGAACGTATGTGCCGCTTCAGGGATTGAATAGCGCGTTTTGCGACATCCCGATTTTTGGGGCGATTCTAACAGGGCCAAAATGCGAAGGTCTCTTGGGGATAACGTTCGCCATTCAGGGGCGGATGCAGAACCCGCAGGTGATCGTCAATCCGTTCTCCATGGTGGCACCGGGCATTTTCCGCGAGATCTTCCAGATGACCAACCCGAACCCCAAGGTGCAGCCGCGCAATTACGACGGGGCCAGTGCAGCGGCGAAGAAAAAGAAACGCGCCTCAAGAGGGCGCGCCTCAAGTGACGGGACCCCGACTGGATCCATCACGACAGATGGGTGGTTGTCGCAGACTATCGACGGTTACCGAAAAAACTAGCATCCCGGCGGAGGAGAATCACAGAGGCTTCAAGAGCACGTGCTTCTTTTTGCCGAGCGAGAGTTTGATGACGTCGCCTTCGACGAGATCAGCCGTCGTTAACTGCACTTTTTCGTCGGCGATGGTTGTGTTGTTGACCTTCAAACCACCGCCCTTAATCTGGCGACGGGCCTCGCCGTTGGACTTGACCAGTCCCGCCTGCACAAATGCGGTGAGCACGCCGATGCCCCTCTCCAGCTCAGCATTCGAAACTTGGAGCGTAGGCAAGTCTTGCGCCAGCGCGCCCTGCTCGAACGTCTTGCGTGCAGTTTCTGAAGCAGCTGCGGCCTTCTCGCTGCCATGCAGCAGCGCGGTTGCTTCGGTAGCCAGAACCTTCTTCGCTTCGTTGATCTCAGCCCCGCCGAGGGCGCCAAGCTTTTCAATCTCGTTGAGAGGCAGCGTGGTGAAGAGCTTGAGGAGGCGCTCCACGTCGGCGTCCTCGGTGTTGCGCCAGTACTGCCAGTAGTCATAAGCGGAGAGCTGCGCTTCGTTTAACCACACCGCGCCCGACGCCGTCTTTCCCATCTTGGCCCCAGACGCAGTGGTCAGCAACGGACAGGTCAGCCCATAAAGCTGATCTGTGCCCATGCGCCGGCCCAGATCGATGCCGTTGACGATGTTTCCCCACTGGTCCGAACCGCCCATCTGCAGATTGCACCCGGTACGGCGCGCGAGTTCCACGAAGTCGTAGGCCTGCAACAGCATGTAGTTGAATTCGATGAATGACAGCTCTTGCTCGCGGTCGATCCGCAGCTTGGCGGAGTCCATGGCCAACATGCGATTGACGGAGAAGTGGCGGCCGACATCGCGCAAGAACGCAATGTAGTTGAGCGGCACGAGCCACTCAGCGTTGTCGCTCATGAGAGCGTCGGTCTTGCCTGTGCCGAACTTGAGGAACTTGGAAAACGCTTGGCGCATGCCCTCCTTGTTGGCTTCGATTTGTTCTGTAGTGAGTATCCGGCGCGTCTCGTCTTTGCCCGATGGGTCCCCGACGCGGGTTGTGCCGCTGCCCATGAGCACGATCGGTTTGCCGCCGGTTTTTTGCAGCCAATGCAACATCATGATGGAGATGAGGCTACCGACGTGCAGCGACGGTGCGGTGCAATCGTAGCCGACGTAGGCCACGACCTTGCCCTTCGCAGCAAGCACATCGAGGCCGGTTTCGTCGGAGCACTGGTGGACAAACCCGCGCTCGGTGAGAATTCTTAGGAAGTCGGACTTGAGATTGGCCATGATGCCGGTATGACGTATCGCCTTTGCCATTGGCGGGTTCAGTGGTGGCGGGGAACATGCACAGGAAGGGGTGAATGGGCAAGCTCGTGCGCGCGATCGGCCTTATGAGTGGGACCTCAATGGACGCAATCGACGTCGCCTTGCTCGATACCGACGGGCAAAGCGAGCTTCGGCATGGGCCGGCGGCGTCCTACCCGTATCCTGCAGAGGTCAAGGTGATGCTGCGCGCCGCGCTTGCCGAGGCGCGGCAATTGCGTGAGCGTGGCGATCGCCCCGGGAGCCTTGGCGAGCTGGAGCGCACGCTGACCCTACTCAATGCGCAGGCTGTGGAGCGCTTTCTTCAAAGCAACAGGATCGCCCAGTCTGCGATTGACCTGATTGGCTATCATGGTCAGACCGTCCTGCACGATCCAGAGCGCTCGCTGACTGTGCAACTCAGCGACGGGCGCCTTCTGGCTGAGCGTAGCGGGATCGATGTCGTCTACGATCTGCGCGCTGCCGATATCGCCAGCGGCGGGCAAGGCGCTCCCTTGGCGCCCGTCTACCACAGAGCGCTCGCCATTCAGCGCAAAGACTTGCCTGCTGCATTCCTCAATCTTGGGGGCGTCGCAAATGTCACATGGGTTGGCGTAAGGCTTCTGGCTTTCGACACGGGACCGGGAAATGCATTGCTGGACGATTGGATGCTAAAGCACACCGGTACACCGCAGGATGCCGATGGAGCAGCCGCCGCGCGAGGAAGCGTCAACGAGGCAGTCCTGCGGGCGTTGCTGACCCATTGCTACTTTGGCATACCACCGCCGAAGTCGCTCGACCGTAACGCTTTCTCGTCTGAACCGGTCGCAGGACTATCACTAGAAGACGGGGCCGCGACGCTGTGCGCGTTTACGGCAGCTACGATTGCCAAAGCGCGCGCGCACATGCAGCAGGAACCCAAGATATGGATTGTGTGTGGGGGTGGCCGCAAGAACAAGACGCTGATGGCGATGATTGCGGCCAACGTGCAGAACGCGGTCGTTCCCGTCGAGGCGATAGGCTTCAATGGAGATTTTATCGAGGCGCAGGCATGGGCCTATATTGCCGCGCGCTCAAGGCTCGGATTGCCGATCACGTATCCAGATACGACAGGCGTTCCTGAGCCAATGACGGGTGGTGTGCTTGCAAGGTCGCCAAACTGAGAGACCCTCCGTTATTACAGCAGATCGCGGATCGTTTTCTCTAAGCCGATTGTGATGCGTGCAAGCTTTTCGTAGTCGACCTTTTCCGGGGTATCTTCCGGCGTGTGATAGTGGGGGTAGCGGTAAAGGGCGGTATCGGTGACCATGACGGCCGGGTAACCAAGGTGCCAAAATGACCAGTGGTCCGACCAGGCGATTCCCTCGAAAAGGTCTGGCGCAGTGCCGCCAATGGTCGGGATCTTTGTATTACGGCGGAAGGCGGCGACGACCTCATGCAGAAACGTGCGCGATCCTGGCATTGCGACGAACGAGATAAAGTTTGCGGTTGAGGGGAAGATGAGTCCAAAGGGAATAGAGTATTTTTGACTGCCAGGCGCGTCTGAGAAAAAGCCGATTGTCTCTAACGAGGTCATGCTGGCCACGCGCTCTCCACGCTCCTTTAGGCGTCGCGAATACTGCAAGCTGCCCATCTGGTCGGTTCGATAGTAAGGCGCCTCCTCGTTGACGAAGAGTACCAATCGCAGGCCCTTGTCCTTTGGGGTCACATCTTTGAGCAACCGGGCAAGCTCGATCACCGCGGCTGTGCCAGTGCCAGTGCCAGTGCCGTTGTCGTTGGCGCCAGGTGCGTCACCGTCAGAATCATAGTGAGCACCGACGACAAGGCTTGATGGCGCGCCACTACTTTTTGCAGCGGGAATGACGACTTCGATATTGCGCACCGGGCGTCCGGCGGTATCAAAAATCTGGCGCTGCGGCTCATAGCCGAGTGCTGTCAGTTCAGCCTCGATGTAGGGTACGCATCCGGTGAAGACCGCCTTGCGGGATGACTAAGACGTAGTTCTTCTTAAGCGTGGTTTTCGCGTTGGGAGAATGAGTAGTGGGTATGTCTGGGGATGATTTTGATCGACGGTTTGACGTCGTCGCTGAAACGA
>JAAERO010000306.1 GCA_024230315.1 Hyphomicrobium sp. | reverse complement strand
GCTACGGACGCAAGAATGCTGGAACAGAAGAACAGAAGCACAGAAGGCGTCTAAGTTTTCTCGTACCCCCAGCCCTCTCCCCAGCTGATTTTCAACCTGGGGCGCGGTAATCCCTATCTGCCATATCTGCTCCTGATGCGCTCGATGAGGTGGATGAGGTGGATGAGGTCTTGGCCGTCTCTCAGGACGATGTAGAGACTATAACCACGACCAATCCGGCTATGCTCCAGACGAATAGCTCCAACCGAACAGATCGTGGATGAACGGGATACGGTTTGGCCCATTCTCAGACCACCTAGCCATTGTCGCCATTCCCACGATAAAAACACTGAAGGTGCCGGATCGAGGGTATGGTGCGAATGGTCTCCAACCTCCCACCTACTAGATCGTGTATGAAATGGGTTCATGGTGGCAAATTTCAGGACCATGTAGCCACTGTAGCCACTCACACGACCAAGCACCCAAGAGCCGATATCGAGGGTGTGGTGTGATTCAGTGTTATGAGACAGGATGTTACGTGATGGCCCCGTAGCTCAGTCGTACGCATCCGGTGAAGACCGCCTTGCGGGATGACTAAGACGTAGTTCTTCTTAAGCGTGGTTTTCGCGTTGGGAGAATGAGTAGTGGGTATGTCTGGGGATGATTTTGATCGACGGTTTGACGTCGTCGCTGAAACG
>JAAERO010000305.1 GCA_024230315.1 Hyphomicrobium sp. | reverse complement strand
TGGCCGCCTTGTCGCGCGATGTCTCGAAAACATGGTGGCAAGACAACCACTCACGATGCGTCGCCTCGTTCAAGACACCCACGAATGCCGGGCATTCGAAGGTGTCTCCTATTGAACCGGACTAAAGCGGAGAGGTATGGGGCGCGCGGCAGTGATGCTCTAGGCGTCTCCGCCGGGATCGGCCAGAGCAGCAAGCTCGACGCCAATCTTAAGCGCGCTGATGGTGGTCTACGCGAGGGCTTCATTCATGCCTATTCCGCGCGAGGCCAGCGGCTAGTCGAGACTCCATTCCGTCTTGGTGTTGGCGAGAGCTCCACAACAGTGCCCCTCGATCTGCCGCTTGAGCTGCGCAATCAGGTTGCCCGCGTTGAAATTGCCGGCGAACGCTCAGCTGGCGCGGTGAGCCTTTTAGATGCACGTTCGCAATGGCAGCGCGTCGCACTCATCTCCGGTGAAGCTCGCGAGGAAGCGCAGCCCCTGCTGGCCCCACTCTACTATATCTACAAGGCCCTGCGCCCCTTTGCCGAGATCGTTGAGCCCAAGGGTTCCAATCTCGCCGCCGGCATCCGCGACGCGTTTTCACAGAACGCAACGGTACTCATGCTGGCCGACATCGGCACGCTGTCAGGCGATGTCAAACAACGGGTTGATGATTGGGTGAAACGCGGCGGCGTTCTCGTGCGCTTTTCTGGGCCGCGGCTGGAGAACGGCGGCGACGAATTACTCCCCGCACCGTTGCGCATTGGTGGGCGTACGTTGGGCGGTGCGCTTTCGTGGTCCACGCCACAGCCACTTGCATCGTTCAACGAGACAAGCCTTTTCGCTGACCTTGAGGTTCCCGCCGAGGTCACCGTCAATCGCCAAGTTCTCGCTGATCCTGCACAGCTTGGTCCCGATGCCACGGTGTGGGCGCGCCTGAAGGATGGGACTCCACTGGTCACGGCGCAGAAGCGGGGCGACGGACAAATCGTTCTGTTCCACGTGACCGCGAACTCCAACTGGTCGAACCTACCACTATCAGGGCTCTTCGTTGACATGTTACGCCGCATCGCAACGCTCGGCGGCACGGTAGCGGCCAGCGGCGAGGCTACTGTCGCCGACGCTGGCGACGCGAGCAAAGCGCCTGACTCGCCTGCCGTGCTACCACCCTTGCAAACACTGGATGGTTTTGGCGTTTTGAAATCTCCGCCGCCGACAGCGCAGCCAATCCCGGCGAACAAGGCCAATAAAATGATCCCGAGCCTCGACCACCCGCCCGGGTACTATGGTGCAGGAGGCTCGCCGCGCGCCATAAACGTATTGGGGGCCAAGAGCACGCTGGAGCCGCTGCCATCTCTGCCGGCACAGGCGCAGCGCTTGAGCTACGAGAGCGAAGGTGCCAAGCCGCTCAAGTCGTGGTTGCTTCTTGCAGCTCTCTCCCTGTTGTTCCTCGACATCATGGCGGTCATCTATCTGCAACGCGGCGATCTGCGTCTGGGTCGACCCATGCCGCGTGCACCAGCGGCCACGGCTTTCGTCGTCGCAATCGCAGGACTGGCGGTTGCAGTCGCAATGGCCTCACCGCTGCACGCACAAACTTTCCGCGGAACAACGCCACAGCATACCTCTCCTCTTTAGTCCGGTTCAATAGGAGACACCTTCGAATGCCCGGCATTCGTGGTTGTCTTGAATGAGGCGACGCATCGTGAGTGGTTGTCTTGTCACCATGTTTTCGAGACATCGCGCGACAAGGCGGCCAACGCCTTTGGTTTTGCGGCGATTGTGGCGAAAGGCGTGTTCGTCGAGGTAGGACTGCAGGTGC
>JAAERO010000304.1 GCA_024230315.1 Hyphomicrobium sp. | reverse complement strand
CCGGTGAGCCGTTCGGATCCAAACACACTGGTCCATTCCTCAAACGGTAGGTTTGACGTGACGATCGTGGAGCCGCGTTCATAGCGCTGTGAGAACACTTCAAACAGCAGTTCCGCGCCGGCAGGCGAGAGTGGCACATATCGGTGTGAGCGCCGAAGATTGCGACATCGACGTCACCGGCTGTCAAATCCTCAGGAGTCAGCGCGATGGGCAGTTTGAAAAAGGTTGGAATTCCTGACCATCCTGCACCACCAGGATAGCGCTGGATGTTCATCGGACCGGGCTTGCGGTCCTTTGCAAGATCATCCCGCGGCGTCTAGATTGTAGGTTGGATCTTCTGTGTCCAACGGGATGACCGGCTTCTCGCCTGGAGTTATGGGGGCTTGTTCGGCGGGATTGTCCGGGTCGTAGTCGAAATATTGGGCATAGGTTATCGTGGCAAAACCACAGATAGAAGTAACAAACCCAATGATAATGAGAACGGCAGCCCGGGGTACAAATCTCGTCACGCTAGCCTCCATTGACCGTTATCTAGTGTCGATCGGTTGAGGCTCCGGAAAATATGCACCAACCGTCGACAGAGCACAGGCAAAACTGCAGTTAGTGTCCATTTAGCTGAACTTAAGACTAGCGCCCAAGCTGCAAACCCACCACCATAATTTCGTTCGCTGCGACCAAAGTCCAGTAAGGGTTAAAGCCGAAATTGGTCGCATCGAACGGATCTACAAAAAGCGAACTTGTGAAGCGCGGCTGAAAGCACGTTGCACTGGGAGCACGCCCCTGCGGATCGACTAGTGGGCACCTCGAACAATGGCGCTTTTGGCTTTGTGGGTGCCGGCGGCGCGGCGTCAGGCGCGGTTGCGATGCTGGTCTGCCGCCTTCGCGGCGGCCTTTGCGTTGCCCTCAGGCCGTCTTGCAACGCCTTGGACGCAATT
>JAAERO010000303.1 GCA_024230315.1 Hyphomicrobium sp. | reverse complement strand
CACCTTTCTTCGACAGAAGCTCAAGCCGCCTGTCGGAATCGAAAAACCCAATCTGCGCCATCGTGCCCCGCCCGAATCAATCTGTCAGGCATCAGACTCGCATAAATCGGAGTATGGGTTATTTTTCGAGGTGCCCTAAAAGCGTATCGGGAGCTGTTGCGCATTCACCCGCACGCATCGGGAGCGAAGGAAGCGTTTGAAAAGCTGTCCGTTGAGGTCGAGGGGCAAGGCATCTGAGCCCCACTCAGAGTCTGGCGTCACAGTATCTCGGCCATTGGCGCACCGTCTTTGTCCACGAACGCAATACGGATCATATTGGTTGCCCCGGGAGAGCCCATCGGCACGCCGGCGGTTATGAGAATGCCCTCGCCCGAGGTGGCAAGTCCTTCATCAAACGCGATGCGGCAGGCTTTGCGCACCATGTCGGACAAGTTCTGGGGGTCTCCTGTCAGGACTGTTTGAATACCCCACACCAAGGACAGCCGCCGCGCCGTCGCCTCGACGGGCGTCAGGCCGACAATGGGCAACGCCGGGCGGCCGCGCGTCACGCGCATGGCTGTGGAGCCGGTGGCCGTGTAGCAGACGATGGCCGCCAGCTTCACGGTGTAGGCAATTGCGTGGGCGGCAGCAGCAATGGCGTCGGCCGCGGTTGGTTGTGGGGTCGTCTGGGTCGCATGAACGATAGCGTCGTAGCTTGGGTCGCCTTCCACCTGGATCGCGATGCGATCCATCATCTGGATTGCTTCGACGGGATATTGCCCGACGGCAGACTCTGCTGACAGCATCACAGCATCCGCACCGTCGAAAACGGCGCTTGCCACGTCGGAAACTTCGGCGCGTGTTGGTTGGGGCGAGGAGATCATGCTTTCGAGCATCTGCGTGGCAACGACCACTGGCTTGCCCGCGGCGCGTGCCGCGCGCGTGATCTTCTTTTGCAGGCCTGGGACGCGCTCGACTGGTATTTCGACGCCAAGATCACCGCGCGCAACCATGCAGCCGTCGCTGGCCGAGATAATCGCATCAAGATCAGCAACGGCTGAAGGCTTCTCAATTTTGGAAAGCACGGCTGCGCGATCGCCGATCAGCTTGCGCGCCTCGAGAACATCGTCTCCCCGCTGAACGAACGATAGGGCAATCCAGTCGACCCCGAGTTTCAGCAGATAGGCGAGATCGGTCTGGTCTTTTTCCGTCAGCGCCCCGACGGGGAGTAGGGTATCAGGCAAGCTAATGCCCTTGCGACTGGCAAGTGCGCCACCGAACAGCACTTCTGCGGCAATCGAATTTCGCGTCGATTCCACGATGCGCATTCGGATCTTTCCGTCATCGAGCAACAGCATGTGACCGGGCTCGACCGCGGCGAAGATCTGTGGGTGCGGCAGGAACACGGCCTCGTTTGTTCCCGGTGTTTCCTCACGAACGAAGCGAAAGATAGCGCGGTCGTTAATGAACGCGCGGCCGCCCTGAAGTTCGCCAATGCGAAACTTCGGACCTTGCAGGTCGCCAAGGATGCCGATGGGGTGGTGATGACGCTTTGCGACCCAGCGCACAGAATTCAACAGTGAGCGCGTTGTCTCACGTGTGGCGTGGCTCATGTTGATGCGGAAGACATCGACGCCGGCCAAGAACAAGCGCTCGATCATCTCCGTGGATGATGTGGAGGGACCCAATGTCGCAACCACCTTCACACGTCGGTTGCGTCTCATCGAGTCTTTGTCCCCTGATCCTGTGGATCGGTAAGGCGGATTGTCCACTCCTGCGACTCGCCAGTGTCCACCTCGAAAAATCCGGTGCGCTTATAACCGCGTTTTTTGCAGTCATGAACCCCCCGGATGGCGAACGACTTGTCGGCGGTGCACATGTAGTTGTCGCCGGCCCACTCGCCGCCCCGGTCATAGTCAACCGCATGAACGTAAATGAAGCGGCTCGGCACCGTGCCCTTGAGCAACGGTTCGCACGTCTGCGAGACAATGTTCCACCAGCCTTCGGTCGACCAGCCTTGCTTATCTTGGTACCCCACGGAAACGCCCACGCGGCTCGATGTGGAGTTGCACAACGTGAGATCGGCGTAAGCTGTGCTGGCGATCAAAGTAAAGAAGGGAGTGAGCAACACGCCTGCGGCGGCACAATGTACCGCTGCGCGCCGCAGCCGGTGTTGTTTGTGGGACCTCACGTTCTCAGCTCCATTGCTCACAACTGTTCAAGTGGGCAAAATTAGGCGGCGCTCAAAAAGCATTCTGCGCGCCTCTTGTTTGCCACCGGTCGACGAGTATGACGCCAAAGTCGTGGACATTTGTTTGGATCGAACCGCACTGGATGAGACTACCGGACGCATGCCGCAGGCCGGAATGGTGGTTCTTCTCCACGAAATTGGCGGCATTGAGATTGGCGGCTCTTGCAGCATGCTCAGATTGGGGAAGATCTTGAGAGCGGAAGCTTGGGCGGTCGCCCAATCGACCGCGATCGATTCGTGATTCTCTTGATTTAGATAGCTAGCGCCCATCAATTTTGTTCCGGTTCCTTGCCCCAGGGCGCTGTTTGCGCAATCGTGCTTGCTGCGTCAAGCGGCGCACTGAAGCGGCTGGTTTTCGAATGATGCCAACGGTATATTCGCGCCATGCAGCACTCCACCGGGGGCGAGCCGGCGCCCCTCGTCGCACCCTCCGTTACCGACAGCTATGAAATCCTGCCCGGTCGCCTTGATGCTGGGTTGCTGATGATCTGCGATCATGCGGTCAGTGCGTTGCCGCCCGGCTACGGCACCTTGGGGCTGCCCGCAGCGGAGTTCCAGCGTCACATTGCCTATGATATCGGGGCCTTCGAGGTGACGAAGCGGCTGTCAAGGGCGCTGCGCGCGCCGGCCATTGGCGCGCGGTTTTCCCGCTTGCTGGTCGACGTCAATCGCGGCCTTGATGACCCCACGCTTATAATGCGGATCTCCGATGGGGCCGTGGTGCCCGGCAACCGGCGGCTCGACACGGCGGAGCGGGAAAAGCGGGTGGCGCTTTACTACGAACCCTATCACCAGGCGATCGACGCCCTCATTGAGCAAGGCATTGCGGCCGGTATCCCACCGGTCTTGTTGTCAATCCACAGCTTTACCGAGAGCTGGAAGGGCGTGCGCCGTCCTTGGGACGCGGCCATTCTTTGGGACCGGGATTATCGTTTCTCGGTGCCGCTGCTGGAAGCTTTGCGCTCCGACCGCAACGTTCTTGTGGGCGAAAACGAGCCATATAACGGCAGGATCTCTGGCGACTGCATGTGGCAACATGGGACACGCCGGGGGCTCGCCCACACTATCGTTGAGGTGCGCCAGGATCTCATCGGCGAGGCTGAGGGCCAAGCGCACTGGGCGAAGCGGATTGCGACGGCGGTTGAGGGCATTCTCGCGAGCCCCGAGCTGCGAGAGAGCTTGCATGGCGTGCGCTATTTCGGTTCTCATACCGACGCTGAGGGGCCGCCGCCCCATCCCAGTGTCGAAAGAAGGAGTTCAGAATGCGCCGAATCGACCCGCAGATCGTGACCGAGTTGGAAGCTGTGGCCTTCCACCGGCTCGTGCAGCATCTGCGCGAGCGCACAGATGTGCAAAACATCGATCTGATGAATCTGGCCGGGTTTTGCCGCAACTGCCTGTCGAATTGGTATCAAGATGCGGCGGCTGAGAGAGGAAACGCGCTGACCAAGGATGAAGCGCGTGAGGTCATCTACGGTATGCCATACAAGGATTGGCGGGCACGCTACCAAACCGATGCTTCGCCGCAAGCAAAGGCAGCATTGGAAAAAGCAAAATCCAGCGGCCATTAACTGTGGCCCGTCGGCCCCATATCACTCTCAAGAATCCTCTGGATCACAAGGCTCTGCGCCTTGATTGCATATCGACGCACCGCTAGCGTCGATTACGACTCCATGAAAGCGGGGGATAGAAGGATGACAACTCTACAGGTATCGGCGCAGAAGCAACTACGCCAGCTCGTCGAGCAAATCGAGCGGCTGGAAGAAGAGAAAAAGGCCCTCGCTGGGGATATTCGCGACAAGTATCTCGAAGCCAAGGCCGTGGGATTCGACATAAAAGCGATCCGCCAGATCGTGCGTTTGCGCAAGAAGAGCGCAACTGAGCGCGAAGAGGAGGTGGGCATCCTCGAAGTTTATCTGCACGCACTAGGCATGCTCGATGAGCAGGTTGCAGCAATGACGGCTGCTGCGTAAGCCAGCTTGGCTGCAAAGCTTTTGAGGGGCGTGGGAGCGTTATGCTTTCAGCGCCCTATTTGCGTGTCGATCTGGCGGTCGAAGAGGGAAAATGGGCGCCCAGGAACGATTCGGCGCTCGTCCGAGACGCCCGGCTGTGGTGGAGGGATTTCTCCTGCCCCGCCACATGGGGATTGGCAGGCCCATCGAGAGTCGTTTGGGTGGGGAGTGCCAAAAACGTTATCGCGCCAATCTAGACACTCGACTGGATAAGCTCTAATCGTAATTTGCTTGTTATTCCATCAGCGTTCCTTATGCCGTACGTGACCTTAAAGCAGCTGCGTTATTTCGATGCGCTGGCGCGCGAACAGCACTTCGGCCGCGCCGCGGAATTGTGTTCCGTTACCCAGCCCGCCCTCTCCATGCAAATCCACGAATTGGAATCGCAGCTCGGCTTCATGCTGGTTGAGCGCACGCGAGCTGGCGTTCTGCTGTCGGACAAGGGCCGCGAGATCGCCAAGCGTGCCGCCCGCATTCTGGGCGACGTACGCGATATGGTTGAGTTCGCACATCACGCAAATGATCTACTCGCTGGCTCGCTTAGGCTCGGTGTCATTCCCTCGATTGCCCCTTATCTGCTGCCGCCGTTGCTGCCGCTGTTACGAGAGAGCTATCCAATTCTCGAGCTGCACGTGCGCGAGACACAAACGCTGCCGCTCACACACGAGCTGGTGGAGGGTAAGCTCGATGTCTTGCTCCTTGCTCTGCCGATCAATCATCCGGAAATCGAGACGCTGGCGTTATTCGACGACCGGTTTCTACTGGCGCTTCCCCACGAGCGGCGCTTGAGTGCGCGGGTGCGTGCAACGAGCGATCTACTCGAGCATGAGAGCCTCCTGTTATTGGAGGAAGGTCATTGTTTGCGTGACCAGGCGCTGACCTACTGCAATCTGCAGCAAGTCTCCACCGTCAACACCTTTGGTGTCTCCAGCCTGTCAACCATCGTAGAAATGGTTGCCGCAGGTTATGGCATCACGCTGCTGCCGGAGATGTGCCTCAACGTCGAGGCGCGCGCGAGAAAGATCGCTCTGACGCGGTTCGTGGCTCCTGAGCCGTTTCGAAGTATCGGCTTGGCCTGGCGCGCCACGTCGCCAAGGGTCGCTGATTTCCGTGAGCTGGGGCGCCTTATCAAGAGCGCGTGGTCGAAGGGTTGCATTCCGCCGGGGCGTAAAAGGCAACGTGGCGCAAGATCGGCTAACGCCAACTCGTTCTGACGGTGCGCGATGTCAGCCCGGCAGGCACAGGTCGCGGCGGCTCCGCGAGCTCGAGGGCCGTCAAGTTGACGGCCTTTCCCTGAAATTGCTGAGCCCACATGAACTCAGCCGCTTGCCGGCCTGGGCGCAGGCGTAACGGCAGGACGATCTGATCTTCGTCGAGCAAGTCGAGGGTACGTGCGACGTCCGGGTGCACAAGGCCGCCCAACGCATCGTCATCAATGGAGGCTGATTGCGTGAGTAGCGGTGCGAGTGGGAAGGGGCGGTATGAAAGCTCCTCGGGGTGGTCCTCGTCGAAGGCCGGTGCCGGTGCCCAGCCGCCGCTCCAGTTCGCCGCATCGATGTCCGTCATGCTGGTGGGAGTGTTGGCAGCCGGTGCCGGGCTAAATGCGGCCATGCGCGTCATGGTCCTGGCATTCCTCTTGGACTGTTTGGGTGGTTCTTGAAAGCGCGACCCCAATCCCAGCGAAGTGTTGGCGGTGGTAAATAGTCGGGTCACTGACCTGGGCGATTGGGGTGCTCTGTGGTTAAGAGATGCGTGCGAGATGAGCTCGTCGAACCGTCTGCGGTCAGCGGCAGGCGGGCGGTGATTTGTGCGGTCCGAGGGCGTTAAGGACGCGCGCGTCACAAGCTCGTTAAGCCGCTTTCGTTCAGCTTCAGATGGTGGCGGAACGGCGCGCTTGGGCGGCGCGACTAAACGAGGTGTGCGGGTAATCTGGGGTGCGGGCATGGCGGCGGGTGCGCGTGCGATCGGCGAAAGGGAGGCGACCTGGACTTCGGGTGGCGAGGCAGGCTTGGGTGTGGGAATCTTCAACGCGGGCGTGGCGGCCTCCGCCATCATCATCGGTGTTTTCGGTTGGTGGCGATCCTCGTGGAAGGTGGCGACCTGGGTCGCCAACTCTTTGTAGCGCGCGCGCGCGATCTGCACGTCTTTGCGCGTTATGGGACCGCCTTTCGTCGGACGGTGCTTGGTCTTGCCGTTGGGGAACAGCAGGGCCAGCTCATAGCGGGGTACGCGCGGCCAAGCGCGCACACGGCCAACGTCGACGTGCACAAAGGGGATGCCCGATGTTGGATAGTAACCGACGCCGCCGCGTTCTCGGATCAGCGCGGAATAGCGCATGCGTTTTACGGGGACGTCGGGGAATGATGCATCAATCGCCTTGCCGGAGATGTGAAAACTGCGCTTCGCCTGGCCGCCTCTCGTTCGGCGCAGCATGTTGTTGGTCTTGGACGAGCGATAGCCGCAGATGATGTGGATGGGCTGTTTGCTTCCAAGTTCGGTGTGCATCTCCCAAAGTAGATCGACAAGGCGGGGATCGATCTCGACCTCCGTGTTCTCTCGCCAGTCGCGCATGTGCCAGTTGATCTTCTTGAGCGCGTCGGGAACGAACTTGCCATTCTTCTTGTATGTGACGGTGAGCGTCTCTTTGGTGTGAATGTGATAGAGCGATATCGTGCGCGTGCTGCGTGAGGCGGCGACCGACTGGGACGCGGCAATGCCTGCGCTAAAAAGAGCGACGGCCAGCCCCACAAGGAGACCTTTCCAACGCAGGACCAAGGTGGCACCCCGTCTGTCTCGCCGGTCCGTTGCGTACTCACACTCGCAAGTTTCGGTTTGAGCGTGCAAAACTGCGAGCTTTCTCAGCATGTTCCCGGCGTTAGCGTCGCCAATGGGCTAAGTATGAACCCTTAATGGTGTGTAATGATTGAATGGGGACAGATGTAGGCTCGTCCGCGGCAAGATAACGGCAAGCCGCGCGTGATACGGCGACTGAGAAGGGTTTGATGTCGCGGACGTTATCGCGTCAGAAACCGCCGCCCAACACGGACTGTATGTAGTCACCAGGGGTCGACGGGCGCTGGCTCTGGTTAATACGGGCCCGCATATTCGGATCGATCTTGACCGGTGCCAGATGGTTGGGCCCCTTGGCGATCTGCAGCCACTTGCCCGCCAGTGCCAGCTTGATACGCTTTTCGTGGCCGTAGACGTCGCGCGCGGTCTGCGTCTCGCCCTCATCGTCGACCCATGCGGTGAAGTAGGTCACGTGGACGGGAATCCGGCGATCGATTCCAACCTCGTTGTTGCCGGGGCCGTTCTTGATCAGATCGTCAACCTGCTGTGTGTCCCATCTCTTGTCCTCTGCCAGCAGAATCTCAGCCATGCGCTGGGGATTACGTATGCGCATGCAACCGTGACTGAATGTGCGGGTGGTCTTGTCGAATAAGCTCTTCGTCGGCGTGTCATGCATGTAGACGAGGTGCTTGTTGGGGAACACGAACTTGACGTTTCCGAGCGCATTACCGCTGCCCGGCGGCTGGTAGACGTCAAAGTGACGGATGTCATCTTGGCTCCAGTCCACGCTCCTGGGATCGATAACGCGGCCATTGCGCGACAAACGTAGACCTTGGCGTTTGAAGGAGCGGCCGCCGCGCGCTAGCGAGGGCCAGAGCTCACGCACCTTGATAGAGTTCGGCACGTTCCAGCGCGGCCGGAAGACGATCATTTTGATGTCCTCGGAGAAAACCGGTGTCTGCTTGCCGACAAGGCCGGTGATGGCGCGCTCGGTGTGGACGATCTCGCCGTTCTTGGCGATGCGAAGCGTGAACTCGGGGACGTTGACCCAGACGTAGAGGTTGCCGAGGTCGCTCGGCATCCAACGCCATTGCTCCATATTCGCCTGGAGCTGCTCCGCAGTGATTGTGCGCACGTTGTTGAGGGCGTCGCGGACGGAGCGGTTTACGATGCCGTTGACGGGCTCGATGCCCTTCTCTTTTTTGAAGGCGATCACCGCCTCTTTCAGCGCTTCGTCGTAAAACTTCTCGTTGCCCGGCTTGCCATCGACTTGCGGCACCTCAAGCCCCAGCCGCTTGCGAAGGAGCGCGACATGGCGATGCTTCTTGCCGGGGCGAAGCGTTGATCCCTTCGGCAGCGTTACAAGTTTCTGCGGTGGCCCAGCCTCGCGCAGCGCCAGATAGGCCTTGCGCAACCTTTCGAACTGAGGGTGCCGCGGGTGCAGACTTCTCAAATAGGCGTCCGGCTGGTCATCTGAGGCGATCGAAACCAAGACACTCTTAGGCTCGAGCAATTGCGGCGTGCGGTCGAGGTAGGAACTCAATGTGCCGGCCGGGTCCATGATGCGGCCGCCGTGCGCGTGGCGTGCGTACTTCAGTATGGCAAGCGAAAGCGTGATCTCCGCTTCGGCGGGGGTCTTCGCATTGGTCTCCTCGGACTTTGGCAGGACGAAAGCATTCGCATCAAGGCCCCAATCGCCAGCCTTCTCGATTTCGGCAAGCGTCGCCTTGGCTCGGGGTTTCAGCCCGCTGGCGTCGACCCAAACAGCCTTGTACTTGCGCGCCGAATAATACTCCGAAAGGACTGCGCGATCGGCGCGTACAGTCGCATTGCCCTTGTTCTTGCTGGCGGCAAGCTTCTCTTGTAGCGCAATGCCAAGCGGGTCCTGCAGTGCCGCGACGGGCGCGGCATCAGGCGAAACCGCGTGCTGATCTTCTGTTGCCGCGCTTTGCGGTTCGGTGGCGTCTTGGACCGCAACGGCCCCTGCCGAAAATGCGCTCCAAGCCAAGCACAGGAACGCAGCATACCGCAAATGCATCGAACTCTCCTCCCGGTGGCGCGCGGCACGCAGCCGAGCAATGGGCGCCTGACCACCCTCATTGATCGCGCGCACATTAACGACGTCACGACCGGGTGAGGATGTGGCCAAATTGCAAACAGCGCTTATCGGCCATTTTCCTGTGCAGCTTGCGCAAGAATTGAGATTATTTGAGGCGGGTGCGAACGATCCACCGAAAGAATTGTGTGGCGGACGTGCGTACTCGCGGCAGTGCTTAGGAAGAGCTTCCAGTCCGCTTAGGCGCGCGGTTCCAGGCCGTATTCCTGCATTTTGCGGTACAGTGTGGACCGGCCGATCTTTAGCCGCTTGGCGACTTCCGTCATGTGTCCACGATAGCGTCCAAGCGCCAAGCGGATCATGTCCGCTTCGATTTCGTCCAACGGCCGAATGTCGCCGCCTTGGTTCACCGCGGGAATGCCGAGCGCGCTTTCGCCATTGTCATCACGGACATCCATCGTTTGCGGGACAATGTCCTCCGCACCCAAGAGCGCAGGCCCCGTGAATAACGGCCCCTTGGCGGCGGGAGCCGGGGCAGTAGGAATCGGTGCCTCAAAACCGGTGACATGCGCGGCGATCTGCGGGAATTCGGCGACGGAGAGTTCCGACGTATCGGATAGTACCATGGCACGAAACACGGCGTTTTCGAGCTGGCGTACGTTGCCGGGCCACGGGTACGATACAATAAGGCGCATGGCGTCATCGCTGATGGCGCTGACGCGCTTGCCTTCCTCAGCGGCGAAGCGGGTCATGAAGTAGCGGGCCAGCTCGGGAACGTCGTCAAGCCGTTCTCTCAGCGGCGGCACCCAAATGGGGAAGACATTCATGCGGTAGTAGAGATCCTCGCGGAATTTGCCGTCGCGCACGAGCTGGACCATGTCGCGGTTGGTCGCTGAGATCAGGCGGAAGTTCACCTTGATCGACCTCTTGGAACCGACGGGATCGATCTCGCCGTCCTGCAGCGCACGCAGAAGCTTCACTTGCGCATCAAGGGGCAGTTCGCCGATTTCATCAAGGAAGAGAGTGCCGCCGTCGGCCTCCTGGAATTTGCCGATGCGCTTGTCTACTGCGCCCGTGAAGGAACCCTTTTCGTGGCCAAAGAGAATGCTTTCGACAAGGTTCTCTGGAATCGCGCCGCAGTTGACGACAATGAACGGTTTGCCTGAGCGCTCACTTTCGCCCTGGATGGCGCGCGCAATCAGCTCTTTGCCGACGCCAGACTCGCCTTCGATGAGGGCAGGGATATTCGAAGCGGCAGCGCGACGGCCAAGCGCGATGACGCGATCCATCGTGTGGCCTCGCATGATGAGATCGTTGAAGGTCAGGGTGCCTTCGACCTTCTTCTTGATGCGGGTGATCTCACCAGCGAGCGCCTCGATTTTCAACGCGCTCCTGATGGAAACTTCGAGCCGTTCTGGGGAGGCTGGCTTCACGACGAAATCCACGGCGCCAGCGCGCATCGCATTGATGGCAGCATCAATGGAGCCGTGCGCCGTCTGAACGATAACGGGGGGAGATCCTGGACGATCCTTGAGGCGTTCAAGCACCGCCATGCCGTCGAGACCCGACATGATGAGGTCAAGCAGAACGACTGCAACAGGTGTGCGTTCCGATCCTTCTAAGAACTGCAGCGCCTCTTCGCCGGAGCTGGCGGTCCTGGCTTCGAAGCCAAGCCGCTTAATTGTTTCTTCGAGGATACGGCGCTGGGCGGGATCGTCATCGACGATTAAGACACTTTTGACCATGGGGTACTCGGACTCACAACCTGGACGGGCCGGCGCCCTACACCATCCCGAATTGCGTCAGGATTGGACAATTGACGACCAGCGGCTCATTCAACAGGTAGAGAGTGCCCTGCAAGGGTAAAGAAGGGGTTTCGAAGGGGCTCACCTTGAGCCTTTTTTGATCCACATGAGTCGTATCGGTTACGCAGGGCATGCTGCGCCTTAGACGTTTCGTGGCTTAAACCGACATTCTCCGGATGACACTGCATCGATGATGGAGTGCGCCAATTTCCGTTCCTCGAAGCAGGAACTGCGGTAATCAGACCCTCACTTGCCGCCACTGTGGCTGGCGAGCGTCAAGTCTGGCCGTTTGGTGTTAGCTTTTTGGTCCGT
>JAAERO010000302.1 GCA_024230315.1 Hyphomicrobium sp. | reverse complement strand
GCCGGGACGCATCGGATTTTGCTTCACCCGTTGGGTGCACCATTATGACCCCGCATCTATTCGCCTAAGATGCTGATGATAATATCTGAATCGGTAAGTTGGGCCTCTCTCTAACCGACTTATCTGGGCAATGCGGGTCAAAATCATTTCCGGCGATTTGGCGCCCGACGCCGGCTCGATTGCCGTGCCGCGCTCGGCACGCATTGGCCACGTCGCGCAGGAGGCGCCGGGCGGTGATGTCAGCCTGATCGCTTGGGTACTGGCGGCAGACACCGAGCGCGCGCAGCTCTTAGACGAGGCTGAGCACGCTCATGACGCCCATCGCATCGCCGATATCCACGAACGCCTAAACGACATCGGCGCCCACGCTGCCCCTGCCCGCACCGCTCAGATCCTTGCCGGTCTCGGTTTTGATGAGAACGCGCAGCAACGTCCTTGCGGGACACTTTCGGGCGGGTGGCGCATGCGTGCAGCGCTTGCTGCCATTCTCTTCCTCGAACCCGATGTGCTGCTACTCGATGAGCCGACAAACTATCTCGACCTCGAAGGCACGCTATGGCTGGAAAACTATCTGCGCACATATCCACACACGATTCTCATCGTCAGCCATGACCGCGATCTGTTGAACGGCGCTGTCAACTCCATCCTCCACCTAGAACGCGGCAAGCTTACGCTCTACTCTGGGGGCTACGACGACTTCGAGGAAGCACGGCGCGAAAAGCAGCGCTTGGAATTGAAGCTCAAGAAAAAGCAGGACGAGGAGCGCCGGCGCATCCAGGCCTTCATTGATCGCTTCAAGGCCAAAGCGACCAAGGCCGCGCAAGCACAGAGCCGTATCAAAGCACTTGCCAAAATGCAGCCGATCGCGGCGCAGCTTGAAGATCGCGTGGCGCCTTTCCACCTGCCCCAACCAGCAAAGCCACTGGCAAGCCCGTTGCTGCGACTGGAAAATGCTGCCGTCGGCTACGCGCCAAACAGCCCTGTATTACAAGAACTTAGCCTGCGCATCGACCAGGACGATCGCATCGCCCTGCTGGGCCAGAATGGCAATGGAAAATCGACGTTTGCAAAGCTGATCGCCGGCAAGATCAAGCCGCTTTCCGGGAAAGTTTATGGCGCCAAGCGCGTCGACGTCGGCTATTTCGCCCAGCACCAGCTTGACGAACTTAAGCCGCAGGCGACGCCTTATGACTACATACTGAAGCTGATGCCTGATGCGACGGAAGCGCAACGCTGCACGCGGCTGGGCACCTATGGCTTCGGCGCAGACAAAGCGTACACTAAGTGCGCCAACCTGTCTGGCGGCGAAAAGGCGCGGCTCCTACTGGCGCTCGCAACCTTTCGCGGGCCCCACATCTTGATCCTCGACGAGCCATCCAACCATCTCGACATCGACAGCCGCGAGGCTCTGGTGCATGCACTGACGGAATACGAGGGCGCCCCCATCCTGATCAGCCACGATCGCCACCTCGTCGAAGCGTGCGCCGATCGATTGTGGGTCGTGCGTAACGGCACCGTAAACACCTATGACGGCGACATCGGATCCTACCGCGCGGAAATCCTGGCTGAACGCGGCGCAGGAACACGTCAGAGAAGCAAAGCAAACGATCTGGGAATCTCGGCGCGGAAGGCGCGCGCGGAGCAGCGCCGGGATTCCGCTAACCGTCGCGCCGGTCTTGCCCCGTTGAAGAAGGAGATGCAGATGGCCGAGAAAACGATCGAACGCATCACGGGCGAGATTGCAAAGCTCGACAAATTGCTAGCGGATCCAACACTCTATCAGCGTGATGCAGCGCGCGCGCAGGCGGTGAACATCGAACGCGGGCAACACACAAAGCGATTGGCGGAGGCGGAAGAAGCGTGGCTCCTAGCCAGCGAGGCCTATGAGCGGGCTGCTCATGAGTCCTCAAGCGCGCAAGAGACATAGGACTTTTGGGCTTATACACACCTAAAGTGATTTCACGGATCGAGATAAATGGCGCGCGCCCACTTTGTGTATCACCTTTTTCGGTGGGAGCTGGCGGCCCGGTCGAAGCGGAGACCGTGTCCGAATACCAGAGAGTTGTTCGGGCCAAGCAAGCCAGCTCTCACCTTTTCCTTTTATGGCTGACCCTAAATTTTCCGCGCGCGCTTAAGTGCTAATTTCCAGCGGCCGCCTGCGATCGGGCGGTAGCGTTCCACGTCACGCAAGAAGACATACACCCAGGCTGGCACCGCGCTTCCATTTGCGAGCAAGACTTGGCGTTCAAGTCGCGCATACTCGTTCTGGTCGTGATCTCCAGGCACAAGACCCTCGTAGTCATCGAGCCAACGCAGCGTGATGTGCGGATTGGCTAGTGCGATCAACTCACCATGAACGATGTGGCCGGGATCGCCACTCTCGACGAGACCGGGATAGCGTCCAAGGTTATAGAGCTGCGCACCGCGCATGGTCGCCGCGCCGAGACTAATGGCTTCACATTGCAGCCGATCGCGTTGCGCCTTGCCCATCGCCCCAATGGCTACCGACATGAGCGTGCCATAGACGAAGAGGTGGCCGACACCTGTGTTCATTCTAGGGCACCTCGAACAATGGCGCTTTTGGCTTTGTGGGTGCCGGCGGCGCGGCGTCAGGCGCGGTTGCGATGCTGGTCTGCCGCCTTGGCGGCGGCCTTTGCGTTGCCCTCAGGCCGTCTTGCAACGCCTTGGACGCAATTG
>JAAERO010000301.1 GCA_024230315.1 Hyphomicrobium sp. | reverse complement strand
TTGCGTCCAAGGCGTTGCAAGACGGCCTGAGGGCAACGCAAAGGCCGCCGCCAAGGCGGCAGACCAGCATCGCAACCGCGCCTGACGCCGCGCCGCCGGCACCCACAAAGCCAAAAGCGCCATTGTTCGAGGTGCCCTTAATACACTTTGATGCACAACCTGACGCTTCCGCAACATCGGGGCCATGTTGGAGGGCCAGCATGTAATCAGTCGGCCTCAACAGGTCGCGCCTACCAACAATGCGGGGTTAGTTTGCGAGGGTAACAAAATGTCTGTCCAAGTCCCTGTCGGGTCGGAAAGAATAGCGTTCGCGACTTCAAATGAGGTGCGGTCTTCCAGCGTGGTTGAGCCGATTTCTGTCAAGAACCTCGCCCCAAACGAGATCCTATTCCATGTCGGAGATCCAAGATCCTATTTGTATCGGGTCGAAAGCGGCTCGGTTGGTGTCTACGAGCCGCGCTTGGATGGGGGCCATGCAGTCATTGATTTTGCCTTCCCGGGCGACCTGTTGGGTCTAGGCTTCTTGAAAAACCAAACTGGCACCGCGCGAGCGATGGCGGAGACGCACGTCACGTGCCTCCCGATCGCGTCAATGGATGCACTCGTTGCGGGGGATCCCAAAGCAGAGGTAAAGTTAGCGCAGGCGACTGAAAGAGAATTCGAGCTGCGCAGGACTTCTCTCGTTGAGGCGGGCCGTGGCAATCCTGTTGAACGCGTGGCAGCCTTTTTGATCGCCTTGTCTCAGGTTAACAAGCGCGAAGGTCGAGATCCGAACGTCATCGACGCCTCCTGGCAGTGCGCGTTCGTAGCCGATCAGCTGGTGCTTAGTATCGATCTTCTGGCCCATATACTTGTCGAGTTCGAAAAGCGTGGCCTGATCGAGTCGTGTCCATCACGATGCCTCCGTCTCAAAGACCTAGTTACACTTGAAGGGCTCGCGGGCGAACCGGGCACATCGCTGACCTTCCGCGACATCTGTGACTGCCGCAAGCTAGAAAACCTATCTTCTGTAAACCTTCCCCCTAAAGATCCACCTCTTTTCGCAAGATCGGTTTGGAGGCCCAGTGCGCCTTCCCGATGTCTCCCGCATATTCATCTGAAACCTCATACATCCTCAGAACGATCACGAGGCGTTGAGGACGCTTTCGAACATCGGAGGGAAGCGTCACCCTCAAAGAGCGCTTTTCGCCGCTTCGCAGCTGAGTGTTCTCGTGAGCGTCCGGCAACGCCTTTTCTCAGCCGTGTTCCCCGTCAGGACTTGTCGGACAGATTAGCGTGAATCAGTAAGGGTAGTTTCTGGGACATCGTAGCCCCTCAAGGAGCGAAGATGGGACAGAAACGGGATGCCGGCACAAGGGGTGTCGAACAGACGGTCCGCAAC
>JAAERO010000300.1 GCA_024230315.1 Hyphomicrobium sp. | reverse complement strand
TTCCGAACCGTTCCTCAAACTCAATCAACGTCTTGGGGAAACCGCGCCATAGCGCCTCGTGATGCGTCTCTGCCATTTGGATATCTCATTGATATCCATAGAGCATTCTTATGTGGCCGGACTAAAGCGGAGAGGTATGCCGCTTCCCTGTGTCCGCTGTCACGCACTGCGAAAGTCCAACGCTCAAACTCAGTTTGTCCCCCCTTTCCGGTTGCATCGGCTCCGACATCGAATTATCTTTATAGTTACAATTGTGAAGCGCGGAAGAACTCGGCTTTAGGTAGGTTGCTGTAGAACGCCGTCATCGCTTCTACGTAAGTCAGGACCATAAAAACAAGGGGGGCGCTTGCCGCCACGGTTGGCAGACGCAATTACCGCATCGCATGACGAGGGTTGTGAGGTTTAGCGTTATGCGTAGCCTTGGTGGATTCGTGCTCTTAGCAGGTATCGGCGTTGGCCTATTTGTGTATCTGCCAACTCCGGTCGACCGCCACACATCGCTTGAAAATGTGCAACGGCTCTGGACCAAAAGCGACCGCTTGAATAGTGCCGCGCTTGCGCCCGCAGTCTCCCGCTCCTTCTCGCCAAATCTTTCGTTAGCCAAACTTACGCCCCCCGAGCCGCGCCGGGCCAAACGTTCAGAATCGAGCACAGCTCGCGGTGCCCGCGCCGTCGTGACCGCGCCGGCACCGATACTCGCTGTCCACAGGACCGTTATGGGCTGGCAGCCCGTCGTTTCCGCTACTGCCGTTGCAATAAAGTCCGGATCGGGAGCTGCTTCACTTAAGCCGAAGGACTCGACGAGCCGTTACAAGCTCGTTGTCGAGATCCAGCGCAAGCTCAAGAAACGCGGCTGCTACTGGGGCAGAATTGATGGATCTTGGGGCGCAGGGTCCAAATACGCGATGCAGGAATTCATTGATCGCATCAATGCGACATTGCCCATCGAGCAACCAGATTACGTTCTGCTGACACTGCTGCAAGTAAACGGCGACAAGTCGTGCGGTGCCTGTCCCTCAGGTCATACTGCAACTGTTGGCGGCAGCTGCGTACCACAAACGAGAACCGCCGAAGTGCTTCCTTGGCAGCAGGCCGGCACACCGCAGGCCGCCAGCCAACCCTTGCTGCGACCGGTGGGGACAACCATTGTTACAACGGCTCCGCTGGCAGGACGTATGGCAATCGGTGGTCCCAAACAATCGCCGCCGCCTTCAATCGAGGACGACTTTGGGCGCCGCAGCGTCGCCGCCGCAACCTTTGACGACTCAGATCATCGCGCCAACGTATTGCAGCCGGTCATCACGCGAGCCCCCGCGGCCCGTCCTGCATACGCCGCAGCCCCGCGCAAGACCAAGAAGCGCCGCTCAAGACGGCGTTATCGCAGAGTGCGGTCGGCCCAGCGCCGCAATCTCATGTTGAGCCTCGGCGGCCAGTACTGACGCACTTCCCCTGTTAGCAAGCGGAAAAAGGCAAGCGATCGTCCGTGTGCGCTATTCCGTGGCCGTTTCAGCGGCGAGCCATGCAAGATAGTCGGCCGCGCCACCCTCAACGGGAATCACAAGAAGCGCCGGGTTGGAATAGACGTGCCCACCCTTCACATGCGCCACCACGTCGTCCACGCATCCTTTACGTGTTTTGATGATCATGATCGCGTCGCATTCGCGCTGACGCTCGCCTTCCCAGCGATAGATGCTTGTCATTGTTGGGATAATGTTCACGCAGGCAGCAAGGCGCAGATCAACCAGCTGCCCGCCGGTTTTCTCGGCGGCATCCGCTGAGGGAAAGGTGGAATAGATGAGAACGGGCTTGTCGTTTTCCTGCACTTGAGCGAGCCTCCACGCTTCGCGCCGCCTGTTGAGCCTTCAGCCACCATGCCAAAACCAGAACAGAAATTCGAGAAAATTGCATTTGTGGCAAGCAATATGCCCCAAGCAATCGAGGCTCGTGACCGTCTCGTTGCCCGTTACGGCGCGGTCGAAATTGGCGATGCGAACGCCATCGTCGCACTCGGTGGCGATGGCCACATGCTTCAGACCCTGCACCGGTTTATGAATGACAGTATCCCCATCTACGGGATGAACCGCGGCTCTATAGGCTTCCTCATGAACGAGTATCGTGAGGATCGTCTATTGCAGCGGCTGGCCGACGCAGAGATCAGCTGCATTCATCCGCTTGCCATGCTAGCGTACGATCTCACCGGCAAGGCCCACAAGGGCCTCGCTATCAACGAGGTCTCGCTGTTCCGCGAGAGGCATCAAGCGGCCAAGTTCAGAATCTCTGTCGATAGCACCGTGCGGATGGAGGAGCTCATTTGTGACGGCATACTCGTTGCGACCCCAGCGGGATCGACTGCTTATAATCTCTCAGCACATGGCCCCATCCTGCCCATCAATGCACCGCTGTTGGCGCTGACCCCAATCAGCCCATTTCGGCCGCGCCGCTGGCGCGGTGCGCTTTTGCCCAACAAGGCGCGCATCTCCATCGAAGTTTTGGAAGCCGACAAACGCCCTGTCAGCGCTGTCGCCGACCATTTCGAGACGCGCGGCGTCACCCGCGTGGAGGTGGAAAAGGCCCGTAATATCCAGCTTTACTTGATGTTTGATGCCGACCACAGCCTCGACGAGCGGATACTGACTGAGCAATTCCGCTACTGAACCGGCAACGCGCTCAAAACGCGTCGTTCTCCCTCTCCCACGCGACGGCCGCCGGCGTGCTCGTTCTGAACTGCACGCGTACGATTTCCGTAAGAGTCGGTTTTAAGTTCGGCACACCACTTCGATAATTGCTTGTCCCATGGGCGATGTCGATACGTGCCGCGTTGCGCTCATAGTCCCGCAGAGGCTGTGTAAGACGCGCATAGACGTCCGCGAGCGTAAGCGGCGCGGAAAGCAGATAGACTACAGGGCACCTCGAACAATGGCGCTTTTGGCTTTGTGGGTGCCGGCGGCGCGGCGTCAGGCGCGGTTGCGATGCTGGTCTGCCGCCTTCGCGGCGGCCTTTGCGTTGCCCTCAGGCCGTCTTGCAACGCCTTGGACGCAATTG
>JAAERO010000299.1 GCA_024230315.1 Hyphomicrobium sp. | reverse complement strand
TTGCGTCCAAGGCGTTGCAAGACGGCCTGAGGGCAACGCAAAGGCCGCCGCGAAGGCGGCAGACCAGCATCGCAACCGCGCCTGACGCCGCGCCGCCGGCACCCACAAAGCCAAAGGCGCCATTGTTCGAGGTGCCCTAGAGACTGATTCACGTTTCACTTGAACGCGACCCAAGCGTTTCCAAGCGAAACGATCAGGCTCTAGGCAGCGGCCCAAAGCTTCTGCTCGCACTCAGACAGCACTGCCATGAGCTCGCCTTTCGGAACAGCGTCGCTGAAGTAATAGCCCTGCACCTCGTCACAACCTGCAATTTCCACGCATTTAAGCTCGCCCAGTGTTTCCACACCTTCTGCGACCGTTCCAATGCCAAGCGTCCGCGCGAGCGCCGTCACAGCATTGACGATTGCTGCGCGGTCCTTGCGGTCGAGCTGATCCCTAATGTACGAGCGATCGATCTTGATCTTGTCGAAGGGAAAATTGCGCAGATAACTGAGCGATCCGCTGGCCCGCCCAAAGTCGTCAAGCGACGTGCCAATGCCGCGCTCGCGAAGTTTGGGCAAGACCTCGCGCATACACTCTCCGTCGCTGAGCAGGGCCGCTTCGGCTATCTCCAACTCAAGTCGACTCGGTTTGATGTTTGCGTCCGCGAGCGCTTTGTCGACGACATTGAGAAGGTCGCCGTTCTGGAACTGCAGGGACGAGAGGTTGACGGTCACTTTCAGATCGTCGGGCCAACGCGCCGCGTCTCGACAGGCTTCGTTCAGCACCCAGCTGCCGATCTCGAGCATCTGGCCGCTTTGCTCGGCGAGCGGCAGAAAGTTATCGGGCATGGCCGTACCGTGCTGAGGATGCTCCCAGCGCACAAGCGCCTCACAGCTCGAAACATGCCCGGTTTTGAGATTGATGATCGGCTGATAGTGCAACTTAAGCTGCCCGTTGCGAACCGCCGAGCGCAGATCTCTATCAAGCTGGTGCTTTAGGCCGGGTTTATGCTTCGTCCCTGATCGAAAAATGGCGAATCCGTTGCGGCCCGACGACTTTACGTCGTAAAGCGCGATGTCGGCACGCTTCATGAGTTCGTCGGCTGTCGTTCCATGTTCTGGCGCCCGCACGATCCCGATGCTCGCACTGAGGCTTACCGTATGCCCAAGGATGTGAAACGGCTTTGACAGCACATGCATAACCCGCCGGGCCAGGTGCTCGCATTGTTCACGCCGCCCGGCGCCCATCTGGATAATGGCGAATTCGTCGCCGCCAAGCCGCGCCAAAAAATCCGCTTTGCGGACGCTGGAGCGCAAACGCTCTGCAACGGCTTTCAAAAGTGCGTCACCGACCGGATGGCCCAGGGTGTCGTTGACATCCTTGAACCTGTCGAGATCAATCCAATGCAGGACAACGGCCGGGCCCTGGACGATTATTTTCAGAGCATCTTCAAATGATTCTCGGAAGTAGAAGCGATTGGCGATACCCGTTAGCGGATCATGACGGGCAAGCCATTCTACCTTCTCCTCCGCCCAGCGCTTCTCGGTAATGTCCTCCTGCACGTCAACCCAACCTCCTCCTGCTATCGGTTGATACATGACGAGAAACGTACGGCCGCCGCTCAAGTTCTGGGTACGCGTGAAGGAATTTCCGGAGGCAAGTTTCGCGGCGTGATTCTTGAGCCATTGGTCCTGCCTGGTACGCTCCTCCTCACCGTCACGACCGGTCTCTTTCTTGATGTGGTAGCTAAGGATATCGGCAAGCGGAGTGCCAGGCCGTGTCAGTTCCTCTGGCAGCCCATACATCTCCCGATAGCTCTCGTTACAGACGATCAAGCGCTGATCGGCGTCGAACATCGACAAGCCGCGAACCATGTTGTTGAGAGCGATCTTGAACCACGTGTTCAGGCGCTCAAGCTTCTTCGTCTGCTTGAGCAAAGCACTAATTCGCCCGCCTTGAGCAACTTGGCTCACCGGCGGCGGGCTAACTCCATTCCCGCGGTTCAATTCATTAGACAACGCAACGCTCCACACACGGCATGAGCCAATAAGTTGCACAGATCATCGAGCGTCGAAGGATACGCCTTCACCGTATTGCGTGGCTTAAGCGCTTCATTGAGGTTTCATGCAAAAGCAACCAGCACCCGTAACCAATCGGGTGCCGGTCTGGTGCGAGGCAGCCGAAGAAGTGGGTCCCGACGGCGAAAACGAGTGCTTCAAGGTTAACGGCAGCCCTCCCCGCCGCATCCGCAACAACAAACTTTCGCGAGGGGGCGCACTCGACTAGCGCACTTCATGCGGTCTTTCCCTTGAATAGGCATAGATCGTAGATGATGCACCGCTCGCATTCTGGACGCCTCGCCTTGCACACGTAGCGCCCGTGCAAGATGAGCCAGTGGTGAGCGTGGACACCCGCATCAGGCGGAATGAGCCCAAGCAGATCCTCTTCGACGGCGAGCGGGGTCTTACCGTTGGAGAGTCCGATACGATTGGCGACTCTGAACACATGCGTGTCGACCGCCATGGTCGGTTCTCCAAAGGCAACGTTAAGGACGACGTTCGCTGTCTTACGACCAACGCCAGGTAGCGATTCGAGCGCGTCGCGATCGTGCGGCACTTTCCCACCGTGCGCTTCGATGAGCATTTGAGAGAGCAAGATCACGTTGCGTGCCTTGTTGCGGTAGAGACCGATGGTCTTGATCATTTCGCGCAATTTAACCTCGCCGAGGCTCACCATTTTTTCCGGCGTATTCGCGATCTTGAATAGGGCGCGCGTCGCCTTGTTGACACCTGCGTCAGTGGCCTGTGCCGAAAGCACCACGGCAACGAGCAGCGTGTACGAATTGACGGACTCCAGCTCCCCTTTGGGCTCGGGATTCTCCACAGCGAAGCGGCGGAAAATTTCGGCTACGGCCTCCCGCTTCAGCTTCGAACGCCGCGCGCCGCCGCCCTTGCGCGCGCTAGCCGCTGATTTTGTGGTGGATCGACGGGCACTTGTGGTGGATCGACAAAGGCTCTTCATAATCCCTGCGTCTGCGGATAGGCTGGCCACATGAACGAGAACGATAGTGTAAAGCAAGATGACGGCGCTTTCCGTGCCGTCTTACACCAGCACCGGTCGTTGAGCCCAACGGGCTTCCTCATTCTCATGAGTTTATTCGGCGGCGTGTGCTTTGTGACGGGCATTGTCTTTCTCGCCATGGGTGCTTGGCCCGTCTTTGGGTTTTTCGGGTTCGACGTAGCTCTCATTTATCTGGCTTTCAAACTCAATTATCGAGCAGGCCGTCTCTATGAGACGGTCGAGCTGAGCCGAGAAATGCTGAGGGTGACGCGCGTCCACCCTTCCGGCAAGCGCGAAAGCTTTGATTTCAACCCGTATTGGGTGCGCGTCCTGCTTTCCCAGGAGCCGCACGGTCGCACGGATCTGCGACTGGCCTCACATGGCCGCGAGTTTTCATTCGGGCGCTTTCTCACCGACGATGAGCGGCGTGACTTCTCGAACGCACTTTCGGTCGCGATCTCGCAGGCGCGTGTAGCCTGCGTCTAAGCGCCAGAAAATTCGCTCTTGAGAAAGCAAGAATCGGGTCGCTTGGCCGACTACGCTCGCCTAGAGTAAGATCGTTCTTGATGAAATCACTTGGCCTTCGCCCGGGAGGTCTCCAACAGATAAGTGAATCTTACTCTAAATCAAAAGTGTAGAGACTGATTCACGTTTCACCTAGAACGGCTCAAGCGTTTCCAAGTGAAACGATCAGACTCTAGGCTGCGCGCTATGCGACCCGAAGCGATCTCACGACCCACCGGATGTTCAGTAGCGCGGGCTAATCGCCGGGCGAATGTCGTGCCCGGTAGCGACAAGCTACGCGATTACGATCTTATCAAACGCAGCGTCCGCTTTCTCACCCAATCGTGGCGTGAGCAGCCGAGTCTCGATGATCTCGCCGGACACTTGGGACTCAGCCCCACACATTGCCAGCGCTTTTTCAAACGCTGGTGCGGATTGAGCCCCAAGGAATTCATGGGCGCTATCGCCATTTATCACGCCAAACGGCTACTTCAGGGCTCGGCCAGTGTGCTCGATGCCTCGCTGCAAAGCGGTCTTTCGGGCGCTGGACGGTTGCACGACCTTTTCGTTTCTCACGAAGCGATGACGCCAGGCGATTACAAGCGCCGTGGCGCCGGACTGGAAATGGCCTACGGCTACCATGCAACCCCCTTCGGCGAGGCGCTGGTCATGGCGACAAAGCGCGGCTTGGCGGGTCTCGCTTTCGTTAATGGTGAAAAAGGCGGTACGCGCGAGGAGGCGCTTGCCGAAATGATGCGCCGCTGGCCCGCGTGCCGATTCATTGAGGCACCAGAACACTCGGGCGCCCACATTACGCAGATATTCGGATCAGCAGCCGGCGTTGAAGGCGAGCGGCTGGTGATGATCGGGACGGACTTCGAGGTACGCGTGTGGGAAACGCTGCTCAAAATTCCGGTAGGCCATGCCGTCAGCTATGGCGATATTGCGCGCCACATCGGTTGCCCAACGGCCTCACGTGCAGTCGGCACCGCCGTCGGGCGCAATCCAATCTCATTCGTGGTGCCTTGCCATCGCGTGATGCGCGCCGATGGCGGCCTAGGCGGCTACCATTGGGGAGTGACGCGCAAGCGCGCGATCATTGGCTGGGAGGCCGGCCACCTCGCGGAATCAAAATGACTGCGGTCGTCACGCCGTGATGTCGTGGCGCTTTGCATCCCGCAGAAAAATTGTCCCCACGACAACCGACATCAGCGCCACGACGATCGGATACCACAGACCGTTGTAGATGTTGCCGCTTGCTGCCGCCATTGCCGTCGCCACCAAAGGCAACATGCCACCGAACCAACCGTTGCCGATGTGATAAGGCAGCGACATGGACGTATAGCGGATCTTGGTCGGGAACAGCTCGACAAGGAACGCTGCAATCGGCCCGTAGACCATCGTGACGTACACGAGGAAGAGCGTCAGAATTGCCAACGTCATCGGCCAATTGATCTTGGCCGGGTCGGCTCTGACAGGATAGCCGGCCGCCAGCATCGTCTCCCGCCAAGTTTCAGCATTCCACTCATCGAGTGTCGTCGCACCGATCTGGACGCTGACGGCCTCTGTTCCTGGCGGCGCGTCGACCGTCTTAAACGACAGACCCGACTTGGTGAGGAAGTCTTTGGCACGGTCGCAATCGGAGAACTCTGACCACGGCCCGACAAAAATGTGCAGTTGGCAATTCGCAGTGTCGGCGGTGAGCACGATCGGGTTGTTGTTCTGGAAGGCTTCCAGGTCAGGATTGACGTAGTGCGTCAGGGCACCAAACAGTGGGAAGTATGTCAATGCCGCCAACAAGCATCCCGCTAGGATGATCTTCAGGCGACCGGTCTTGTCGCTCAGCCAGCCGAAGAAAACGAACAGCGGCGCGCCGATGAGCAGTGATGTTCCAACCAGAAGGTAGGCGGTCAGCAGCTCAACCTTCAGTGTGATCGTCAAGAAAAACAACACATAGAATTGGCCCGTGTACCAGACGACGCCCTGACCCGCCGTCGCACCCAGCAGCGCCAAAAGAACATACTTGTTGTTCGGGTAACGAAAAAAGCTCTCGGTGACGGGGGCTTTGGAGCCTTTGCCCTCGTTCTGCATCTGGGTGAAGATCGGGCTCTCGTTGAGCTTCATGCGGATGTAAACGGAAAAGACCAGCAGGACCAGTGAGACGAGAAAAGGCAGGCGCCAGCCCCATTCAGCGAAATCGCCTGGCTCGAAAAGAAAGAATCGGCACGCGCCGATGACGAGAAGCGCCAGGAAGAATCCAAGCGTCGCCGTCGTCTGGATCCAACTCGTTGCGAAACCACGCTGATGCGGCTTGGCGTGCTCGGCTACATAGGTTGCGGCGCCACCATACTCGCCACCGAGCGCAAGCCCCTGAAGGAGGCGCAGCAATACAAGCAAGACGGGCGCCAGCCAACCGATTGAGTCGAACGTCGGCAAGAGCCCGACGGCGAACGTCGCGGAGCCCATAATAACGATAGTGATGAGGAACGTGTATTTGCGGCCAGCGAGATCACCGATGCGGCAGAAAATGATTGCACCAAAGGGACGCACGAGAAAGCCGGCAGCATAGGTGGCGAAGGCGGAGAGCAACGCCGCAGTGTCGTTTCCTGGGGGAAAGAACAACGCCGCGAAGAACGGGGCGAGCGTGGCATAGAGGTAGAAATCGTACCACTCGAAGACGGTGCCGAGCGAAGACGCGAATATCACGCGCTTCTCTTCGGAGCCCATGCCTTTTTGCCTGTGAGACCCCGCGGTCGCTTCATTCGCGGCCATATGTGCTCCCCCTTGTGGATGCGCGCCGGTTGCAATACCGGCGCGGCCTTTGCGCTTTCGCTAGCACATCAACGTGTTGCTGAGGAGCTTCAATTCGTGCTGGCCGATTTTAGTCATTCGGCACACGTTGTTATTCAGGCGCGGGAAAGAGGGCGCTACTGCGGCCCAACACCCAATAGGCAACGAGCCCGATCCATTCGCGCGTCACAAGATCGAGTCGCCGCAAACCCTCGGAGGGCGAATCGAAAGGCAGAAGCGCATCCGACCACCCGGCCGTTCGATAGTCGACCGGCCACGCCTCGATATCGAATCCCGCCGCACGAAAAGCGCCCATCGCTCTGGGCATATGCCATGCCGATGTTACCAGAAACCAGCGCTCACCCGGCTTTGGCTGGACCAGTACCTTGGTGTAGAGCGCATTCTCCCACGTGCTGCGCGCCTTCTCCTCGATCACCAGTTGGTTCGTTTCCTCGATACCGAAGTCACGCAAGATCAACTTCGCGGCATCGGCACCGGCGCTGGAGGCGGTGAGAAGCCCGATCGAGGCGCCGGTAAAGACGATCCTTGCGTCAGGAAACTGCCGCGCAAGTGCCGCCATCTCGGTAAAACGTTCCGCTGCCTCGTTGATCGCATGCGCCTTGCGACCTTCACTCACACGAGCGGTTTCGACGCCGCCTAAGACAACGATTCCATGGATATGCTGGCCAGAAAGATCGGCGCGCGGGAACCGCTCTTCAAGCGGCAAGATCAGCCAGGCGCTAAGCGGCAGCAATCCGCCCAAAACAAAAAGCGCAGCACTCACGAGTACGAGGCGCTCACCCATCTTACGATAGCGCGTCGTCAGTAGTGCGGTGCCCCCAACAAGCAAAATGAGCAGCAATGCTGACGGCTGTGCGAAAAACCCGAAGATTTTTGACAGATAGAAGAGCACACCTATCCCCCTTGCATTGGCTTGGCAAAGTCCTACCTAACACGCAGTCGTGCCGACTATGAGGAAGAGACCACTACAAATTGGGTGAGAATATTAAGACTGGCCAGCTAGCCGTGCACGAGAGAAGCGAGCGCAAATGTCTCACCGTCACTCGAAATGGACATGCGAAGAGAGGAAGCCCATGCGTACTCTAGCTACCTGCGCGCTGATCCTGGCGCCCTTAACCTTCACACCAGCTCATGCCATGAGCGTGGTACCAAACGTGGCGCAATCGGTCGATGGCGTCATTGCGGTGAGATCGGGTCGTTACGCCAGGAGAGACTGCACGCCCGTTAACGGGCCGTACGGATTCTATGGAAACATTTTCTGCCGACCCAATGAGCAGGAATACCTTCGCAATCTCGGTTCGCGTTGGCCGCAGCAGGCCCCCCGGTCCCAGGGGTACAAGTATTACAAACCGAGACGGTGAAGCGGTGGCGCCCTTGTACAAGAGCACTTACAAGAGAGCACTCCGCTAATTGAACCGGCCGCCTTTTTGCAGGACCTCAATCTTGTAGCCGTCGGGGTCCTCGATGAAAAAGAACTTACCGAGCGGTTTGCCCTCATGGGTCATCTGCTTGATGTCTTTGGGAGCAAGCCCTCGCCCCACCATGCGATCGCGCTCCACTTCGAGGTCATTGACTGCGAAGGCTAGGTGGCCATAGCCGTTACCCAAATTGTAGGGCTCGATATTGCCCTTGTTGACGGTCAGTTCCAATTCGAAGGGAGCATCCGGCCCGCTCATATAGATGAGCGTGAAGTCGGGAAAGTCCACGCGGTCTGCAATTTCCAGCCCGAATGCCTTTTGGTAAAAATCGACCGAGCGTGCCTCGTCGAGCACACGCACCATCATATGGATCGGCTTGGCCATCGTTTCCTCTCGTTCTGCTTGCCGTTTGCTTGCGCCACCTAGTTGCCAGTGAACGTCAGATCGGCCGGCGAGATCAACACGTCGAATTGCTGGCACCAAATCACAACGCTTGGGTAGTTTTTGAGATCGACCCCGCCGGGGATTGCATACTTCTGGCTGCCCCTAAAGCTGCGTAGTTTACCGAGATCGACGAACATGGTGTCGGACACCTCAGCCTCGCCGCGCATCTGTTCCTTCGGCACGAGATAGACGTGGAAGTCCGGGCCCAGTCCCACTTCGAAGTCAGGCTCAAGAAACACAGTCCCCTCATAGACTGTCACCTTCCCCTTGCCGTAGTGGATGGGGTCATTCGGATTGGCGTGACTAAAGCTTCCGTTGGCAACGACCTGTGTGCGCTCAACTTCTGTGATTTGCTCCATCGCTGGCGGTGGCGGGAACACATAGGGAAAGAGAAAGAAACCCAGCGCTGTACCGAAACCAACACCCAGCACGCCTCCAACCAGAAAGATCCCAATCGAACGCCACATACTCTCTTAGTCCCGCTCGGTCCGCCTAATGCCAAGGCTTTGCAACGGCGGCCTTCTCCTCGAAAGTCTGGATGTGCTCGTGCTTTTCCATCGTCAGCCCAATGTTGTCGAGACCGTTAAGTAGGCAATGCTTGCGGAACGGATCGATGTCGAACTTGATGGCACCGCCATCGGGACCACGAATTTCTTGCGACTCCAAATCGACGGTTATCGTCGCGTTGGCGCCGCGACTGGCGTCATCCATCAGCTTGTCGACGTCAGCCTGCGGCAGCATGATGGGCAGAATACCGTTTTGGAAACAGTTATTGTAGAAAATGTCGGCGAAGCTCGGCGCGATGACGCAGCGGAAGCCGAAGTCGAGAAGCGCCCATGGCGCGTGCTCACGCGAAGAGCCGCACCCGAAGTTCTCTCCCGTGACGAGGATCTTTGCATCGCGATAGGCGGGCTGGTTCAGCACGAACTCGGAGATTTCTTTGCCCGCATCGTCGTAGCGCAATTCGAAGAACAGGCTCTTGCCGAGCTCGGTACGTTTGATCGTCTTCAAGAATTGCTTGGGGATGATCATATCGGTGTCGACGTTGCGCATGGGTAGTGGCGCGGCAACGCCGGTCAACTTGGTGAACTTATCCATTGCGTGACTCGCGCGGCTCCTCTCAGGTTCTCAATGCATCCGCCAATGCGCAGAAATACCCTTCTGCTGACGACAGACGATCAATGCGCAGCGGCGTACGGCCGGAAACCACCGATTTGTGAAGCTCGGCCGGATCAAGCTGCTCCAACCGCCTTTTAACGCCAGCAAGCTTTCTCCCGTCAAGGTGATGCTCCAAGGCGTCGACCATCGTTTCGACGTAGCCCGTGATCCGGCCGAGCTCGCAAATCGCCTGATTGCGGGCTTTTTTGTTGCGCGGCACATTCTCGAGCTTTTCTAGTGCTTCGCTCGCGCGGGCAAGCGTTGCGGCGATTTCATCGGCATAGTCGGCAATCCGAAGGCGGCGCTCACGGTCGAGCGCGGACAGCGCGCCGAGCCAGCGGTGAACCGTCTCGGCGAGGGCAAGAAGCCGTCGCGTATATTCTGCGGTGCCGCTTCTCGGCAGTTTGGACACCAATGGTACGAGTGCGGCGAGAGGCGGGGATAACCCGCAACGCTGAAGCTGCGGCGGGAGGTCAATCAGCGCTCAGTGGACTTTCCGGTCCGAGAAGCATTGGCGCATTTTTTCGCAGCGATGCGATCCAGAAAAATGCATGCTGTCGCCCTTGGCCGGCCGAATAAATTCGCAGATCTCTTCGACACCCCCCGAAGACAACCAGCCTTGCCTGCGGCCGCGCTGGACGGCAAAGCAATCGGCGGTCGCCTCGTCCGGCCCACGAAATTGGTGGCCGCACTCGTGCGAATAGATCCACAGCTTGACGGGGGTCGAGACCCTGGCAAGCAGTTTCAAGTTCATGATCAGATAACCGGGGTAGGCCGCGCCGTAGTCGTCGAGCGTGCTGTCAACCACTGTGGGGCGCGTACCACAATAAAGCGCGTATCCGTCTAGCTTGAACTCGCCAGCCGCGACAATCGTTGCATCGCCGCCTACATGCTCAACATATTCTTCGGGCGTGGGCGTTCGCAAATCCGCTATCGCGGCATGGAGCCCGAAAATCAGGGGTGCGAGCAGCACCCAAACCAGGCGGTATGAAGCGCGGCCGATTCTCATTCTCTAGCTTCTTGGAAGTCCCCGTAGTCCCAACCCGCAATAACTAACACGACGGACCCCTGCGACCAAGCAACTGCGACCCATTTCAGGACCCCGACGAGCGTTCGATACCCGCCATGTCCGCGTCGGAGAAGCCAAAGTGATGCCCAATCTCATGCACAAGTATGTGTTCAATAAGGGCACCGAGCGTCTCGTTGCCGGCTGCCCACTCTTCCAATATCGGCCGACGGTAGAGGAACACCATGTCGGGCTGGCGTGGCACATCCAACACGCTCTTTTTGTCGAGACTAACGCCATGGTAGAGCCCGCTGAGTTCGAGCGGGTTTTCGATGCCCAAAGCCTGTAGGACCTCCTCCGTCGCGAACTCCTCCACGCGAACGAGAACATCGCCGGCTTTTTCCCGGAATTCCGTAGGTAGGCGTTCCCATGCAGCAGCAGCCATTCTCTCAAAGTCGGCAAGACTTGGAGACGGCGCGGTTTCCCAATGGAATTTGCTGGTCATTCCTGGACGGGCTTGCGGGCTAAGATGATCGCTTCTTGAAGTGTGAACGCAAAGCCATTTTCACCAGTGTGCGGCCTCAGAAACCCCCTCAAAGGCTGGTCCTGCAACGCGGCCCGCAGGCGGGTCACCGTGGCTTTGTCGCAGCGCATGCGCGTGGTCCACGCGTCAAAGGGGACCTCTTGATCCATGTGCTCATGGTGAGCAATGGCAAAACCGCATTTTTCCATAAGTTTCAGCCATTCGCTCAAAGTCAGACAGCGGCCATGGCTGGGATCGCGCAGCTTTTCGAACACATTGTAGATAGCCGCCACACCGCGCAGCTCGGTTTCCGATACGCCGGACAGGATTTTTGCATCCGGGCTGATATTGTCCACGAGCGCGAAGGTCCCGCCGGAGACCAGGACACGCCAGACCTCGCTGACAAATGCCGCCACGTCCGGGAAGTGGTGAGCGGCAAGCCGGCACGTCACCAAGTCAAAACTCGCATCAGGAAACGGCAGCGCTCCGGCGTCCGCGTGCTTTGTGTCGACGTTGGCAAGTCCCTTGCCAACGGCAACCTTCTGCGCCTCTTGATGCATCTCTGCGGTGATGTCACTGGCGATAACCTGCGAGACGTACGGCGCGAACGCAGCCGCTGTATGTCCCGCTCCGGTTGCAACATCGAGCACCCGCCAATGGGGTTGAGGTGCGGCAAGCTCGACGACGCGCGCCAGGCTCGGGCCTTTCGCGTGAACGGCGGAGGTAGCGTAATCGGCAGCGGCGGCACCGAATTTTTCTTTTACAAGATACTTGGACATCGGAGCTAACCGCGAATTAGCCCCACGTGCGGATATCGACAAAGTGCCCCTCTATCGCCGCCGCGGCGGCCATGAGGGGCGACAGCAAGTGCGTGCGCCCCATGCGGCCTTGACGGCCCTCGAAGTTGCGATTGGACGTGGAGGCGCAACGCTGCTGCGGCTTCAACTGGTCCGGATTCATACCCAAACACATGGAGCAGCCCGGCTCGCGCCACTCAAAGCCGGCATCCTTGAAGATCTGATCGAGGCCCTCCGCCTCTGCCTGCTCCTTAACGAGGCCTGAGCCCGGCACAATCATCGCGTAAGCGAGCCGGTCTGAGATTTTCTTGCCTTCCACGATCTTGGCTACGGCGCGCAAGTCCTCAATGCGCCCATTGGTGCATGAGCCGATCCACACCACGTCGAGCGCAATGTCCGTCATGTTCGTACCGGGCTTGAGCCCCATGTATTCAAGCGCGCGCTGCATCGAAGTGCGCTTGTTGTCGTTTTCTACCTTCGCCGGATCTGGCACGGTGCCGGTGATGGCAGCTACGTCTTCCGGGCTCGTGCCCCACGTCACAATCGGCGGCAGATCGGCCGCGTCGAGCTTGACCTCAATGTCGAAGTGCGCGCCCTCATCGGAGTGCAGCATCTCCCAATGGCGCATGGCCATTTCCCAGGCGGCTCCCTTTGGCGCCTTGGGTCGGCCCTTGAGAAAGTCATAGGTTTTCTGGTCAGGCGCAATCATGCCGGCGCGCGCGCCGCCCTCAATCGACATGTTGCACACCGTCATGCGCCCTTCCATAGACAGCGATCGGATCACCTCGCCGGAATATTCCAGAACATGACCAGTACCGCCCGCGGTGCCGATCTCGCCGATGATGGCAAGAATGACGTCCTTTGCCGTGACGCCTGCGGGCAACTGCCCGTCAACCGTCACACGCATGTTCTTGGCCTTCTTTTGAATCAGCGTCTGGGTAGAAAGCACGTGCTCTACCTCAGACGTACCTATGCCGTGGGCGAGCGCACCGAAGGCGCCATGAGTCGAGGTGTGGCTGTCACCGCAAACGATCGTCATACCTGGCAGTGTGAACCCCTGCTCCGGACCGACAACGTGGACGATGCCTTGGCGAACATCGAGCTCATTGAAGTACTCGACGCCGAATTCCTTTGCGTTTTTGGCCAGAGTTTCGACCTGGATCCTGCTCTCTTTGTCGTCGATGCCCTGGCTGCGATCTGTCGTGGGAACGTTGTGGTCGACAACAGCGAGCGTTTTGTTCGGTGCGCGTACCTTGCGGCCCGACAAGCGCAGACCCTCGAACGCCTGCGGGCTCGTCACCTCATGGACGAGGTGACGATCAATGTAGAACAAACACGTTCCGTCCGGCTGAGTGTGAACAACATGATCGTCGAAAATCTTGTCGTAGAGCGTCTTGGCCATTACTCCATCTCATCCAAAAAGTCGGGCAGCTCTTGCCGCCGTCGTACCCATGCTTATCTCACGCCCCGCCGCCGCAGGGCGCATGACTGTGTTCCTAGAGCAAGATCGTTCTTGATGGAATCGCTCGCCAAGCCCAGAAGGTTTCCGGCAAGAACATGAATCTTGCTCTAAATCAAAAGTGTAGAAACTGATTCACGTTTCACTTGGACGCAATTAGCGCTTCCAAGTGAAACGATCAGGCTCTAGCCGCCGATGCTCAAGAAACCGTAGCCGTTTAGATAGCGTCTCGCTCGCCGGGCCGCAAACATCAGTATTTCCATTGCCGGGCCTTAGCCACGAGGAAGTCCCGTAGCACTTGCACCTTTTTCGACCCCCTCAGCTCCTCTGGATAGACGAAGAGGATCGGCAAGACGGGCGGATCGATTTCTGTGAGCACGGGCACAAGATCTGCTTCGTCGGCGGTCATGTAGTCGGGGATCATGCCAATGCCGATGCCAGCCCGGATCGCGGAGCGCAGCGCAATCACGCTATTGGCGCGAAAGGCGGGCTCTCGCGGTCCACGGCCGTCGCGTCCCACTGTCTCGATCCAAGTGATGGCAGACAGATGCTGGG
>JAAERO010000298.1 GCA_024230315.1 Hyphomicrobium sp. | reverse complement strand
TCGAGACGACTGTTTTCGCTTTCACCCGCAAGGTGTGACAAGACTGCCCCCAAATCATAGCCCCAAACGACTGAACCATAACGGAATTACGCCACTAGCGCAGCAGATATCCGGCGTCTACCTGGGGAATGCGGGCTTAGAATGCCTTTTGCCTTGCCTGGCAACGATACAAACGGATAAGGGTTATCGCCGCCGCAAATGCCCTGCTTTCCTGGGTATCATACGATCAGGAGTGGACATGATCGAGGTGACGCAAACGGGAAACTCAGATCCGCTCGAGTTCGATGTCCTGGTCAGCGACGGGAAGGGTACGACACGCCATCAGGTTACGATGGCGCGGGGGAATTTTGAGAGTCTGACGCATGGGACGTGCGCTCCGGAGCGCTGCATCGAGGCGGCCTTCCGCTTTCTGCTCGACCGGGAACCAAAGGAGGCGATCCTCGCCTGCTTTGATGTGACCGTCATCTCACGCTACTTCCCCGAGTTTGAAACGGAACTACCGCGCTATATCGCGCAAGGCTGATATCGAGGGGAGGCGAGCGGTAGCGCCTCGCGGCGCTTGGCGCCCGAGGGATGAGACGGGGAGCGGGGCGGGTCGTGCCCTTTTCTTTGGTCGAATGGATGCAGCCTTCGCCGCCCCACACAGGCACAAGGGTTGGTCCGCCGCCATTCCCCAGATTGCATCCCTGCCCGGGGCGTCACCAACATTTTCGCGTCATGACGAAGTCATGCTTCGCATGGAGGGGCGGAGCCATGCTGCGCATGGACGGCAGCATTGACGAGGGGCGAGCATCCGGCCCCTGACGTGATTGCGCCGTCCCATCCCGTACAGTCCGCCAGCGCACGTCTGCACGCCTGAGCGTTTGGAATGGGCGGCGCGCGTTTAAGGGCGTGGTGAGGGGGGGATATGGTTTTGGGGTGTGGTGGCGGGAGGTTGCTTTGACGTGGTGGACAGCCCCGTGCACGGACATCTGCATAGTGGCAGCTAGTAATGGGCCCTCGCCCGCAGGGAGAAGATAGCCTCGGTATTCGTGTCGGGATTGCTGGATGGGTTCATGACCAGCATGGCAACCGGAGTCACCTGAACGAAGGGTGTCAGTTGCAGCCGATAGAAGGCTTCGGCCACATACTCGTTATTCGTGTTGGGCGCCGTTGGGTCCACCCAGCCAAATCCGAGTCCAAGCCAGTCCTCATCGTGACCGAAGGGCTTTGTCCACACGATCCCGGCAGAGGCATACTGTTCGATTGAGCCCTTGCGCTGAAAGGCCCTACTGTACTTGGCGAACACGCCCAGATCGCCGAAATCCTGATCCAACTGGACCGAAAGACCTTGTGACGCTTTCTGGAACGAAGAGGTGCCCCGCTGGCCCGTCGGGTCGACCTTGTAGTAGCTAAACTTGTAAATCCCGTTGCCGGTGGGCTTGAACGGGTTCTCCAATTTGAGGGCCGTAGCATACGCGAGACGGCCATTGTCAAAAACGCGGCTGAAATTGAGATTGCCGTCACCAGACGCATCCGAAACGCCTGCTTCGAGGATCACACTCTCAGCTAGCTTTAAGTCAGCTGACACCATGGGCCCCTGACTTGGGAGCGTGCTCGTAGGATTGGCCGACAAGGGTGTCGACAAAAAGCTTTTCGTGTCATCGCAGGCATACCGGCAGCCGAGGTTGATGGCTGCAATTTCATCGTGCCCGACGATCAGCGTCAAAAAATCACCCGGCAACTCATGGCGCCACAACAGGCCTTTGATGGTCTCCGAGTTGACCGGCGAGTCCGACGAGAAATAGTTGATGCCCAGCGTTTGTGAAAAGTTAGCGCCGCTCGTCCGGGTCAACTGGCTGAGGTGGAGATTGCTAAAGACGAAATAGCCGGTTCCAACCCGCGTCTTGTTGAGAAGACGCCAGACGAAAATGCCGTTGTATTGTTCGTTGGCCGTGAAGTCCTGACTGCCACCTTGCGAACCCTTCTGCATCATGACCGTCGGGGCAAACAGATACGTAATGCCGTACTTGTTCCAGAGACGCCTGTTGAATTCGACGTATTCCTTATTCAGCCGTGGCGTGAGCGTGAAACGGCCGCGCGCTGGCCAACCGAACGCGTCGAACTCGTCCGCCTTACCAACTGCCTCATCGAAAAGTTGGTCCGTGGTCGGGCCTCCCTGAGCTGCGGCGGCCGCGGCGTTGTATTGTGCGTTAGCGCGCTCGATGGCTCCGCTGGTTAGCAGGAGCAGCACCACAAGGAATGATCGCAAACCTGATTTTCCAATGCCTTGCATCAACGTCATCGCCCCCCAAACGGCCAGACGAGTCGAACCCTCCCCGCCAGTCACATTGAATCTGTTGGCATGGCAACCCGAGCCTGTAGCGGAAGTGCGCAAGTCAGGCGTTCTCTTCGCTGAATGTCGCCGGGGCGCAACACTAGGGCACCTCGAAAAATATCGCATTCGCCGATCCATGCGAGTCTGACGCCTGACAGATTGATTCGGGCGGGGCACGATGGCGCAGATTGGGTTTTTCGATTCCGACAGGCGGCTTGAGCTTCTGTCGAAGAAAGGTGATCGGCTTGAGGCGATCGACAAGCTTGTTAGGTGGGAGAGCTTTCGCGCCGACACCGAGGCCGTTGTTATGACGCCGGACGACACAAAAAAGTCCAACGCCGGCCGCAAGCCCATCGACGCCATTGTTCTGTTTCGCATGCTCGTCGTGCAGACGCTGTACAATCTCTCCGACAAGGAAACCGAATTCCAGATCAACGACCGCATGACCTTCATGCGTTTCGTCGGCAAGGGTTTGGAGGGCCGCATCCCCGACGCCACGACGCTGTGGCTCTT
>JAAERO010000297.1 GCA_024230315.1 Hyphomicrobium sp. | reverse complement strand
TCGAGACGACTGTTTTCGCTTTCACCCGCAAGGTGTGACAAGACTGCCCCCAAATCATAGCCCCAAACGACTGAACCATAACGGAATTACGCCACTAGCGCAGCAGATATCCGGCGTCTACCTGGGGAATGCGGGTTCAAATCGATTAAGCTTTTTAGGTCAGAAACTAGGTCAGCATTGTAAGTCAGAACGATCTGACCCACACTGCAAGAAGTCCTGATTTGCTTGGCGTTATGGGGGATGTCGACGCCGTGGTGCCGCAAGAGGGATTCGAACCCCCGACCCCGTCATTACGAATGACGTGCTCTACCAACTGAGCTATTGCGGCTTTGCATTCTGGCGTCAGCGCGGAGGGATACCGCTGGCCATCGCCAAATGCAAGATGCGGTCGAGCCCGGACGAAAAGCGCCCTCACGCGCGCTGGGGCCGCAGCGGCGGGCCGACGTCGTCCTTATCGCCCTTCTCCGGTCCCGGGTCGTCGGGTGCGTGTGGTGCTACGTACACGCGCGGCTTGGCCGTCCGGCTAGGTTCTTTGTGGTCTTTTCCGGGAGGTTTGGGCTCCATTTGGCTCTTGCCCCGCTTTTGAGGAACAGGCCCCGAAACGCTGGTCTGTTGCGCTGGGTGCGGGGCAGGCTCAGCCTTTTCCTTGCCAACAGACTTTGATTTGGCTGCTTTGCTTGTCTCGGCGGGGGTCTGTGCCGTCGGAACGGGTGTCACCTCGATTGTCCCCGGCACGTCGGTAGACGCTGTCTTGGCTGGGTCGATCTTTCCAGGAACGACCACCTCGCGTGGCGCTCCCAGCGTCACCAGCTCTTCGAGCTTACTAGCCAGAACCTCGCCTTCGCGCTTCTCTATCGGCTCGACAGGTACACGCCAGCGGAATGCATCGAGCGTTCCGGTCACAGGCGACACCGGCGACCAATGTTCTGCGACCACCCCGTCGGCCGTCCATGCCGGGTCGCGCGGCGCATTCACGGCGCGCGCCAGCCATTCGCGCACGCGACCCTTATCGCCATGCTCTTCGCCTTCTATCCGCGCCATGAGCGTTGCAACGCGCTGCGTCATGCGGTCGTCGAGCAGCGGCTTGAGAGCGCTGCGCGCATCATCGAATTGATGCGCCTCGATAGCTGCGGTGGCCACCGCGATGGGCCCTTCGATCGAGTTGGGCGTCAGAGCCGCAAGCTGCTTCACCCGATCTAAGCGGTCTCGCGGGCTGTCACCGATGCGCGCATACGCATGCGTGATCGCCAGATCGGGGTGGGGCGAGCGGCTCCACGTCTTTTGCAGAATCTTGGTTGCTCGCGGCGTGTTTCCGCGCGCGGCCAGCAGCCGTCCAGCGATGTTTGCGGCCGGAACAAGATCGAGTGCAAGACCGTTGGCTTCGACCGCTAGGTGAAGTGCGCGATCTGGATCATCTTCTTCGGCTGCTTGGGCTTGTGCGGTCAGCAATACCGCGCGGCGGCGATCGGCCCTCGGGCGCTCAATGTGGCCCTGCTTGCGCGCAATGGCGAGTGTGTCGAGCGCGCCGGCCCAGTCCCCCTGGCGGCACTGCAAGTCGAACAGCGCATCGAGGGCCCAATCGAGCTTCGGATTTAATGCAACGGCGCGTCCGGAAAAGTGACGTGCGGCTTCTAATTCGCCGATACGATGGGCTTCGAGGTGCAGGCCTCTCAGTCCGAGCTGCTCGGTATCGGGCGAGGCGAGCATCGCCTCGAAGATGCGCCGTGCAGTTGTCGAATCGCCGGAAAGTTGCGCAGCGTGCGCGCGCAGCAAGTGCGTGAGAGGCTCATTTGGCAGAGATTTGCGCGCCTGGATCGCGGAGCGCGTCGCCGCGGCTTTGTCACCGGCGCCAAGTGCGATCATCCCGCTTGAGAGCGCCTCCAGCCCGCGCTTTTGCCGCCGCCTTGTCAAGAAACTGCTCACGCTTGCAGGGCTGTACCAGACATGGCGCAACACCGACCACGCAAGAAGAACCACAGTGAATAGAACGGCAAAAATGATAATGGCGCGAAAGACGCTTGTCTCGAATTGATAGCCCTGCCATTGCACGACCAGTTCGCCCGGCCGGTCGGCGAGCCATGACAGCCCTGACGCAATAAGGGCGACCGCAATCAGAAAAACGATAAGACGGATCATGCGTGTCGCACCCCTACTTCGCTTCTGTTCTGGGCGCACTTTCGGCCGGGCTAAGCGACGCTTTCAACTGCTTTTCGACGGCAGTGATTGCCTTGTCGACTGCATTGCGCGCTTCCACCTTGGCTAGAAAATCGTGCGCAGCGTCGGCTGCTGGTGGCGGCAGGGCCTTGGCCTCATTCAATACCTCGCTAAGCCGGCCCACATTGAGGGCACTCTCCATGCGCACGACGACTGCCTCAACACTTGCATCGTCGGTGCTATGGCTGATCTTGCGCACGCGCACGACAGACCGCGCGCTTGCAAGCAAGCGATCCATGATTGAACCTTCGGCCGTCTCCGTCTCCGCATCGATCATCTTGAACGCTACGGCCTTAAAGTCTTGGCGTAACTCTGCGAGCGTCGGTACACCCTTGTCCTCGAAGCGCTCCAGGTGTGCCAGATCAACGCTACCGTCCGATAGCCTGCGAGCCTCGGCGAGTTCGGAGGCGTAGCCTTCGCCGCGGTCGATCGCACGCTTGAGATTGCTGAGTTCGAGCGACAACACAATGCGCTCCGCGATGGCCTTGCGGTCGTTTTCGCTTTTGACGACGCTTTGTACGTTGTTTTCCAGGGCCGTCATCCTGTCGGAAAGCGGGGTCACAGCCGATGAAACCTCAGATGACTTGGCTAACGGCTTGAGCTTGGCGTCTAGACCGGTTTTCAAAGCTGCAAGCTCGTCTTGCATTTTCTGCGTCGAAGCGCCTGTACGGTCATTTGCAGACTTCAGCGAATTGAGGCGCGTGGTCAGCTGTGCTTCGTTCGCCTTGAGAGCAGCCAATTCGCGGTCCATGCGCTGCGTGCCTGACTTTGCGGCTTCGCTCGCCTCGCTCACCGCGGAAAGGCGCGTGTCGATCTCGGTGTTGACGCTTGTGCGCAGGGCGTCGATCTGGTTGTTCAGTGTCGACTCCAGATCTGCGATCTTTCCGGTTACGGCCACAAGCTGTGGCAGGGGCCCCGCCTGCGGATCGTGCTCTGCTGCCGCTGCAAGCGTCTGAAGCTGCGCTTCGAGCTTGGCTACGCGTTCCTGCGTACGTCCCGCATCGCTCTCGGTGCCGAGTGTCTTCGTAATAGTCGTCAACTTATCGGCGAGTTTACCGTGGGTGGTGCTCAGCACATCCACCTGATTGCTAAGTGCTTCGAGCTTGTCGAGCCGAGCTTGCGCCGCGGCAAGCTTTGAAGCCAATTCCGGCGCCTCAGTTCCCAGATTGGCATTCGCTTCCAGCGCCGAAATGCGCTGTTGTAGAACGCGCGCCGTCTCGCTCTGTTTTCGTCCAGAGAGTCCAAGCTGCGTCGCCAGCAGATCAGCCACGAGCAAGGCAACAATACCGCCGGCGAGGCCCGCTGCGAGATGAGTAGCGAATCCACTCCTTGAGAACCCACCAAAACCAGCAACGGTTTTCAGCTTAGATTGCGGTTTCGGCGCTGGCTGGTCCTTGGCAGCGGCCGACGTTCTGCCTTGGGCTGTTGATCTCGATGGTTCGTTTTTCGCTGGCTCGTTGGGCACGTCCGATGACGTGGTGTTTTTCGCGGTCGCCTTGGACGGCTCGGCAGGACGTGAACCCTTCTCGTCCGTGCCAGGTTTAGACGCGACCTCCGTTGCCTTTAAATCGAGCGTGGCATGAGGCCGTGTACTTCCCGATTTACTTGGACGGGGCTTATCCTTACGGGGATCATTCTTGTTGTCAGTCATAAAGCCTCGAATTCCGGAGCCTCGTTGGCACAGCCCTCCTGCTCGCCGGGCGACCACGGCGCAACAAGAGAATATCGCACATTTCTAATCCGACATTCCCCGGATGACACTGCATCGATGATGGAGTGCGCCAATTTCCGTTCCTCGAAGCAGGAACTGCGGTAATCAGACCCTCACTTGCCGCCACTGTGGCTGGCGAGCGTCAAGTCTGGCCGTTTGGTGTTAGC
>JAAERO010000296.1 GCA_024230315.1 Hyphomicrobium sp. | reverse complement strand
TTGCGTCCAAGGCGTTGCAAGACGGCCTGAGGGCAACGCAAAGGCCGCCGCGAAGGCGGCAGACCAGCATCGCAACCGCGCCTGACGCCGCGCCGCCGGCACCCACAAAGCCAAAGGCGCCATTGTTCGAGGTGCCCTATAGCCGTGGCCGGCGCGATAACGCAGGCAAATACATAGCAATTGGAGTGGGCGCCTTCATGTTGGGCATCATCGCTGCACAAACCCACCGCCCCTATTACGACTGAGCGTTTACCCTCGTGCGCCAGTCGCGGGTCGGACCTTTCCCCCAAGGGTCCGGCCCAACTTCTTTTTTGATAAGACGAACCGCCCGCGGCCTACAGGAAACTGTAGGGGTCGATGTCGACGGTGAGCCGCAAATCTCCCTTGAGAGGCGGCAAACTATCCAGCCACGCACGCAAGTAGGCCTGAACATCGATCTCGCGCGGGGCTCTGACAAGAAGCCGCCAGCGGTTGCGGCCGCGGATGACTGCGATTGGGGCTTCGGCGGGTCCAAGCACGTCGATGCGCTCACTGGGCGGAGCGCGATGGGCTATGTCGCGAGCCATCAGTTGAGCTGTCTCTTTGTCTCTCGCCGAAACGATGAGCGCGGCTAGCCGGCCGAACGGGGGAAGAAGCCCGGAGCGGCGCGCTGTGATCTCACGCTCCAAGAACGCCTCGCGATCGCCCGAGATGATGGCCTCCATCACAGGGTGCTCAGGCATATGCGTCTGCACAAAGCCACGCCCTTCGGCCAGCGCGCGGCCAGCACGGCCCGTCACCTGATGCAGGAGCTGGAAGGTGCGCTCGCCCGCCCGGAGGTCGGCACCCTGGGAAAGTCCCAGATCGCCATCAACGATGCCCACGGTCGCCAGATTCGGGAAATGGTGACCCTTGGCCACCATCTGTGTGCCTACGATGATGTCGATCTCGCCTGCCTCGATCTCGCGAATGATCTGACGCATTTCGATAATGCCTGGAATGAGGTCGGACGAAAGCAGCGCCAGCTTGGCTTCCGGGAAGCGCTCAGTCACCTCTTCAGCGACGCGCTCAACGCCCGGGCCACAGGCGATCAGAGAGCCCGCATCGGAACACTTGGGGCATCTTTCCGGCAGCGGAATTGAAAATCCGCAGTGATGACAGTGAAGACGGCCGCGAAAGCGGTGCTCCACCAGCCAGGCGGTGCACTGCGGACAGTCCACGCGGTGTCCGCACGACCGACACAGAGTGAGCGGCGCATATCCGCGCCGGTTTAAGAACAACAGAGACTGCTGTTTGGCTGCGAGCGTTTCAGCGACGGCCTCAACCAGGATAGGTGACAGCCAGTTGCCCTTGTACGGCGGGTTCTTGCGCAAATCGATGGCGGTGACCTTAGGCAGCTCCGCGCCGGAGTACCGGCCTGGTAGCACCACGTGGCGATAGCGCCCAGTACGCGCATTCACGTGGCTTTCAATGGAGGGAGTGGCTGAGGCGAGAACGACAGGAAAGTCGCCGAGGTTGCCACGCACGACCGCCATATCGCGCGCTTGGTAGTGCACACGATCGTCTTGCTTGAAACCTGGGTCATGCTCTTCATCGACAATAATGAGGCCCAATTCCTTAAACGGCAGAAACAACGCGGAACGGGCCCCAACGACGACACGCGCCTCTCCGGAGGCAGCCGTGCGCCAGACGCGCCCGCGTTCTGGCCCTGATAACGCCGAATGCCATTCGACGGGCGCACAGCCAAACCGCTGCTCGAAACGGCGCATGAACTGGTCGGTGAGCGCGATCTCCGGCAACATGATCAACGCCTGCCGCCCCCGCTCCAGCGTGCGCGCAACCGTTTCGAAATAGACCTCGGTTTTTCCAGAACCCGTAACGCCATCCAGGAGCGCGACTGAGAAGTTCGCGCCATCGACCGCCGAGACGAGGGTATGGACTGCCCTTGCCTGGTCCGGTGTGAACTCTGTGGTGTGATGGGCGGGATCGGGGCGCGGCGGCTTCTTCTCAGGGATCATCACTTCGACGAGATTGCCCGTTTCCACAAGGCCATCGATGACGCCGGTTGAGCATTCAGCTTCCGCCGCAAGTGCCGACTTGACGCGAATTGCGCAGTCAGCCGCGATTTCCAACGCGCGTTTTCGCGGTGGCGTCATACGGGGCGGCTCAGGCACATCCTCGACAAGGGTGACGCCGTAACGCGGTTTCGAAGGTTCGAAAGCGGCACGCGCACTCATCATCATGCGCACCACCATGCCGAGCGGGCTCAGCGTGTAGCGCGCGATCCACTCAACGAACCGAAGTGAGAGTAATGGGAGGGGCGGAACGTCGAGGCGGCTCTCAACCGTTTTGAGCTTGCTAGGATCGATCTGTTTTCCAGGCTTGCCCACCGGCGCATCCCAGACGACACCGATGCGGCTTTGCGGGCCGAAGGGGACCATCACAAAGCAGCCCGGTTCCAGCTCCAAATCGTCCGGTACGAGGTAATCGTAGCTCTGGTCGAGCGCGACGGCGAGCACAACGGGGATCCGCGTCGGTCCCGAGCGCGCGTTAGTCTCTAGTTGCTCAAGCAGATTGTCCAAAGGTACCACCGTCCAACCGAAGCCAAAACCAGCGAATCGATTGTGAAACAATACGCACCTGCTGGGGCAAGCCGAGGGCATCGTCCCCAATTTGCCCTCGCGGCCTTTCCTTCGCGAACGCTAGAGTCGATATTCCTTGCCGATACTGCGGATTAACCGGGATCGCTTAGTTAGACGTTATTGTGCCCGCGCTGGCGTACCCCCAGGGAAACCTCGCTCCATGGAATATAAGGACTACTACAAGATCCTCGGCGTCGAACGAAACGCCACACAGGACGAGATCAAACGCGCGTACCGCAAACGTGCCCGCACCTACCACCCAGACGTCAACAAGGAAGCAGACGCAGAGGCCAAATTCAAAGAGGCGGGCGAGGCTTACGAGGTTCTCAAAGACCCTGAGAAGCGCACAGCTTACAACCAACTCGGTGCCAACTGGCAGCAGGGCCAAGATTTCCGTGCGCCGCCCAACTGGGACGCCGGTTTCGAGTTCAGCGGCGATGGCCACTCCGAGGGCGACGCCGCTCAATTCAGCGATTTCTTCGATTCTCTATTTGGTGGTGCGCGCATGGGCGGCGGCCGCGGCGGTCCTTTTGCGGGGCGCGCGCAGTTCCACGCCGAGGGGCAAGATCATCATGCCAAGATCGAAATCGATCTTCGCGACGCCTTCTCGGGCGCTAAGCGCACCATCACCTTGCGCGGCCCGGAGGTCGACGCCGAAGGTCACGTGACCCTCAAGGAACGGACCCTCAACGTCAGCATTCCCAAAGGGGTTCGTGAAGGCCAACACATCCGCCTTGCCGGACAGGGCGCTCCCGGGATCGGCAAGGGCACGGCCGGTGATCTCTATTTGGAAATTCGTTTCGCGCCCGACCGCTTATACCGAGTCGATGGGCGGGACGTTTACATGGATCTTCCCGTGGCGCCTTGGGAGGCCGCGCTCGGCGCCAGCGTCAAGGTGCCAACGCCCGAGGGGCCCGTGATGCTCAAGGTCCCGCCTGGTTCCGCACAAGGCCGAACTATGCGGCTCAAGGGGAGGGGCATCCCCGGCTCGCCGCCGGGCGACTTTTACGCCGCGCTAAAGATCATGTTGCCGCCAGCGGAAAGCGACAAGGCCAAGGAGCTTTATCGGCAAATGGAGCGCGAACTACCCTTCGATCCGCGCGCCGGCTTGGGAGTATGAGCGATGCCAACTGAGAAACCTCAAACGCAAAGTGTTCAGATCCTCGAAGAGTGCGAAGAAATCACCCTTGTTGAGCTGTCGCGAATTTGCCGTGTGCATACGGAGTGGGTGGTGGAGCTCATTCAGGAGGGCGTCGTGGAGCCGCTGCCTGCGCAAGGGACGCAGTGGCGATTCTCCGCAACAAGCATCGTGCGCGTTCAGAAGGCCAATCGCCTACAGCGCGACCTCGGCGTCAACCTTGCTGGTACCGCGCTCGTACTCGATCTGTTGGACAAAATCGAAGCGCTCGAGGCCAGACTTCGCGGCATCGCCGAGGCATCTGCACCTGAGAATGCCGATACGGACTAGGACGATGAGCGTCTGACCTCTACTCCAACGCAGCCCCGCGAGCAGCCTCAAGACTTCAATCCCGACAGCAGGTCCATGGGGATGGGGAAGACGATCGTCGAGGTGCGATTGCCCGCCACGTCATGGAGTGCCGCGAAGTAGCGCAGCAGCATGGCGTTCGGCTGCTCGGACAACGTCTTGCCGGCTTCGACCAGCTTCTGCGCGGCCTGCGCCTCACCTTCCGAGTTGATGATCTTGGCGCGACGGAAACGCTCGGCTTCCGCCTGCTTTGCTATCGCTCTCACCATGCTCTCGTCGATGTCCACGTGCTTGATCTCAACATTGGCGACCTTGATACCCCAGGGGTCCGTCTGTTGATCGAGGATCTCTTGTATGTCGGAGTTCAGTTTTTCGCGCTCCGCCAGCATTTCGTCGAGTTCGTGCTTGCCGAGCACGGAGCGCAGCGTTGTCTGCGCGAGCTGGCTCGTCGCCATCATGTAGTCCTCGACGCTTATGGTCGCACGCGCGGGATCGACAACCCGGAAATAGATGACCGCGTTCACCTTGACCGAGACGTTATCGCGCGAGATCACGTCCTGCGTCGGCACGTCCTCTACCTTCACGCGCAGGTCGACGCGCACAACCTGCTGTACAAGCGGAATGACGAATTGCAGTCCCGGGCCGATTGTCTTGGTGTAGCGGCCGAGCGTGAAGACAACGCCGCGCTCGTACTCGCGAAAGATCCAGATCGCCTGCGCAACGACATAGAGCAGAAACAATGCAACGACGATCGTGAATGCAAAATTGAGATCCAGTGACATGGTCAAACTCCTTGTTCTTGTGACTGTTGGGCGCCTGGCCCTGACAAACCCGGCGACACAACAAGCGTCAGCCCGTCAATGCGAAGCACGCGAACGTGTTGGTCGACCTCAAGCGGCTCGTTAGACCGCGCCTCCCAACGCTCACCATGAACCCAAACATGGCCCGTCGACCCGGACCAATCCAATACCTTCGCCACATTGCCGACGACGCCCCCGACACCGCCGGAAATTGGCCCGCCCAAGGTGCGCAATACGTAGCCAAGCAGCAGCATGAGGATGAGGCCGCTCGCCAGTGCCGTGCCAGCGATGACCGTCCACGAAAGCTGAAAGGCTGGGACATCGGTATCGATAAGGAAGGCGGCGCCGAGCACGAAAGCGATGAGCCCGCCTATGCCGAGCACTCCAAAAGTCGGTGTGAACGCCTCGGCCACCATGCAACCAATGCCGATGAGCACAAGCGCAAGGCCCGTGTAGTTGAAAGGAAGCTGGTTGAGCGCATAGAGGCCGAGCACGAGACAAATCGCACCGACAACGCCAGGCCCGATGCTGCCCGGCGTGGCAAACTCGAAGATGAGCCCGTAGATACCGATCATCAGCAGGATCAGCGCTATGTTGGGATCGGTGATGATCTTCAAAAGTTCGGTTAGAACGTCGGGCTCGATACGCTCCACCGTCAATCCCTTGGTCGACAGCGTCTCATCCTTCCCGGCAACGACCACCTTTCGCCCGTCAAGATCACCCAAAAGTTGTTCGATGTCGGGCGCGATCAAATTTATGACACCGAGCCGCAGCGCCTCGGTTGCTGAGATGCTAGAGGCCTTGCGCACGGCCTCCTCTGCCCACTCGACGTTACGGTCGCGTAGCTCAGCAAGGCTCCGGATGAAGGCGACCGCGTCATTGACTGCCTTGGCCTTGGCGGGATCTTTCGAAGCGGCCAGTTCCGTCTTGTCGTCACTTGATTTTTCCTCGTTGGCTTTCTCCGCCTCCTTCTTCTTATTCGGATCCGTCTCTGGAAGGCCGGGCATTCCCATTGTGATCGGCGTTGCCGCGCCGATATTCGTGCCCGGTGCCATCGCTGCAACGTGCGTGGCATAGATAATGAACGTGCCGGCGCTTGCCGCGCGGGCTCCCGACGGCGCGACATACCCTGCGACCGGTACGCGCGACGCGATGATCGCGGCGACCATCTCACGCATGCTCGTGACAAGGCCCCCAGGTGTATCTAGCTGCAAGATGACGAGTTCAGCGCCGCGCTCTCCGGCCTCTGCGATCGCGGTCTCCACGTAGCGAACGCTCGCAGGTCCAATGGCACCGTCCACGTCGACCAGAACGGCGACCCGGCGGGAGCGTTCTGCAGCTGGTTCCTGCCCGCTGGCGTGATGGGCGGCAGACAGCCCCGCAAGGCCGATAAACACGCAGCAGATCAGCCGAATGGAGCGGATCACACCTTGACCCATACGCTGAAGTCGAGCCAGAAACGGCGCGCCGCATTGGGTCTTATCGTTGATCATGACCCAGCTTAACCCCTCCAATGAGTGCGTCGAGCCCGACACGTCAAAAGAAAATTGGCCAAACCGCTCAAGCTGGCCCGTGCCGTTAAGAATCGGATAACCATAGATATAGGAAGCTTGTGCGCATCAGTTCATGGGCCCAAGACTTTTGACAGCAGCCACTAAAGACAGCCTCGAGCTCCCCCTCGGCGATGATTTGCGTCAATCCGCCGACGCTTGGCTTGCGTTCCTTCGTCACGAGCGCGGGTACGCGGAAAAAACGCTCCAAGCTTATGACCGGGACCTGAGGCAGTTCTTCGCCTTTCTCATGGGCCACTTGGGGCATTCGCCCTGCCTCGCCGACCTTGCCCGCTTAGAGGCCAAGACGTTCCGCGCCTTCATGGCCGCACGCCGCCGCAATGGCTCGGTGAGCCGTTCGCTTGCGCGGACCATGTCTGCGCTGCGTCAATACTTCCGCTGGCTGGAGGCGCGCGAGATCATCAAGAACCGCGCCGTGTTGCAGTTGGCGCTTCCCAAGATACCGCACTCGGTACCAAAGCCTCTCAACGTTGAAAATGCTGCCGCGGTGGTCGAACACGGGATGGAGACCGAGCTCGATTGGGTTGCGGCGCGTGATGTCGCCGTGCTCCTGCTGCTGTACGGCTCGGGGCTGCGCATTGCAGAAGCCTTAGGGATCAAGGCAAAGGACGCGCCCACCGGCGATCGCGACATGCTGCACATCATTGGCAAGGGCAACAAGGAGCGGCTGGTGCCCGTCCTGCCCGTCGTGAGGAACGCGGTTGCGCGCTACCTCGCGTTATGCCCCTACACGCCTGGCCCCGACGACGCGTTATTCCGCGGAGCCAAAGGCGGGCCGCTTTCGCCGCGCCTCATTCAGCTTGCTATGGAACGACTGCGCCTCGCACTGGGGCTCCCCGCCACGGCGACACCTCATGCCTTACGCCACTCTTTCGCGACACACCTTTTGTCTGCGGGCGGAGACCTGCGCCAGATCCAGGAGTTGCTCGGTCACGCCTCGCTATCAACCACCCAAGCCTACACTGAGGTGGATCGCGAACGTCTGCTCGCCGTTTACGACGCAGCACACCCCCGTTCATAAAAACGCTTTTTTTTCAATAGCTTGGGCTAAGTCTGGGGCCACGAGGTCAATTTGCGCCGTTCCGTAACCCGCTCGCGCGTGCCAAAAGAGCCTTTCACCTCTCAGGATACGGAATAAATGGTCTCCATGCGTTTTCGCTTGTCTCTTGTTGCTCTCCCGATCGCCGCATTTCTTGCGGGTCCGGCCGCGTTTGCCGCTGCGCCGCAAGACGACACATGCCAGGGCTCGGACATGCTTGCCGAAACCAAGGTGACGAACCAGGACGTCTATGAACAGATCATGGCCGAGGCCGCGGCGACAGAGAACGCCGGTGCCCTGCTTTGGAAAATCGAGCGCGATGGGCGCCCCACATCTTATCTCTTCGGCACCGTTCATTTGACCGACGACCGCGTGACCAAGCTGTCACCTGCCGTGCTGAGCGCACTCAAAGAGGCCAAGGCCATCGCGCTGGAAGTCGCGGATCTTTCGGAAAACGCGACCGCGACTGTTATCGCCCAGTCAGCGCCCCTCGCTATGTATTCGGACGGTCGCCGCCTCGACCAGATGCTCTCCCCATCCGAGTACGAATCGGTAAAGAGCGTCGTTTCTCGCTCGGGCCTGCCCGCCGATCTGGCTGCGCTATTCAAGCCATGGATCGTCAGCATGATCCTGTCGGTTTCCGACTGCGAGCGCACCAAGGTGCAGGCAGGTAAGCGCGTACTCGACATGAAGATCGCCGAGACCGGAAAGTCGCTCGGCATCCCCGTCGTCGGTCTTGAAACGATCCCCGATCAGCTCGCCGCACTGGCCGCCGTGCCGGAGAAGCAGCAGCTCGACATGCTGCGGGTTAGTCTCAGATTCGCCCACCGAATGAATGATTTGATGGAAACGCTGGTCCAGCTCTATCTCGACCGGCGCATCACGGCTGCGCTCCCGCTTCAGCTGGCTATGGCGCGCCAGGCCGGCGTCGGCGAGGGCGCCTTTGCTGGCTTCCAGCAAAAGCTGCTGACCGAGCGTAACGAGAAGATGATCTCTGTCGCCGAACCACTACTGACCCAAGGCGGTGTCTTTATCGCGGTTGGCGCATTGCATTTGCCCAGCAAAAAGGGGCTCGTCGCGCTGCTGCGGCAGGCCGGCTACACGGTCACAGCGGTCGAGTAACGGGTTATAAGTGCAACGCGCGCTTGTCGACCGCGAGTGCAGCTTCCTTGACCGCGTCAGTAAGTGTGGGGTGCGCATGACAGGTACGCGCCAAGTCCTCTGCTGAGCCGCCGAACTCCATCAAGACCGCAGCCTCCGCGATCATCTCGCTTGCGTTGGCCGCAACGATGTGAACCCCCAACACGCGGTCGGTCTCCGCGTCGGCCAGAATCTTGACAAGACCATCGGTCGTGCGATTGATCTTGGCGCGAGCGTTGGCGGTGAAGGGGAACTTGCCGATTTTATAGGCGACGCCGGCCTCTTTCAGCTCCTCCTCCGACTTGCCCACACTTGCCACCTCGGGGAACGTATAGACCACGTTGGGAATCACATCGTAATTCACGTGGCCCGCCTGACCGGCGAGGATCTCTGCCACCGCGATGCCTTCGTCCTCGGCTTTGTGCGCAAGCATCGGGCCTGCGATCACATCGCCAATCGCGCAGATGCCGGGAATGTTTGTCTTGAAGTGCTCATCGACAATCACACGACCCTTATTGTCGAGCGCAACGCCCGCCTCCTGAAGCCCTAGGCCCTCTGTGTTCGGGACGCGGCCGATGGCAATGAGCACAACATCGGCATTGATTTCTTGGGTATCGCCGCCGCCGGCCGGCTCGAACTTTACTTTGTAGTGAGACCCTCTCTTTTCGACTCCCGTCACCTTAGATCCCAGCTTGAATGTAAAGCCCTGCTTAGCGAGGATTTTTTGCGTCTGGCGCGTGACCTCTGCATCCATTTCCGGCAGAATGCGGTCGAGATATTCTACAAATGTGACCTTGGAGCCTAAGCGCCGCCACACCGAGCCCAACTCCAGTCCAATTACACCGGCACCGATGACGAGAAGCCTTTTGGGTACTTCGGGAAGCGAAAGTGCACCAGTGGACGAAACAACCGTCGTCTCGTCAATGTCGATGCCAGGCAGTTGCGCCAAGCTCGACCCCGTGGCGATGACAATATGCTTTGCCTCTAGATCCTGTTTCTCGCCATTGATGAAGGTGACCTGCACCTTGCCGGGACCGAGAATTCGACCGGTCCCATGAAAATGGTCCACCTTGTTCTTGCGCAACAAGAACGCAACGCCGTTGACGTTGCCTTTCACTCCGTCGTCCTTGAACGCCATCATCTTTGTAAGGTCGAGCTTAGGTTTGACCTCGATGCCCATGTCGCCAAGTGCATGCTTGGCCTCTTCATAGAGTTCCGAAGAGTGCAGCAATGCCTTGGAAGGGATGCAGCCAACGTTGAGGCACGTCCCGCCGTGGGTTGCGCGTTTCTCCACCACGGCAACCTTCAACCCCAACTGGCTCGCCCGAATCGCGCACACGTATCCACCGGGCCCCGTTCCAATCACAATCAGATCAAAGGCGCTCAACGGGTTGTTCCTTTATGGAGGCGTAAGCGGCAGCGGAGCGCTAAGCGCCCAGACGTAGCCAAAGGGATCTTTGAGCCGGCCATAGCGCATCACCCAGAACGTGTCTTCTGCCGGCGCGGTGATCGTTGCACCCGCTGCTTCGGCCTTCGCGACCGCGGCGTCGACCTCTTGCGGCGTTTGTAGGTTGACTTGAATCGTGATGCTCGCCTGGCCCTCTGAGCCGCGCGGCGCCACGTCCTTTATATATTCGGGGAAGTAATCGGACAGCATGAAATGGCCGCCGAACGCGACAAAGGAAGCGTTCATAACCTGCTTGCCGTCTTCCGTCAGCTCCTGGTAGGTGACCTCCGCCCCGAATGCCTTCTTGTAGAACTCGATTGCCTCGAGCCCATTGTTCACGGTTAGATAAACCTCGATCGCTGCAGAAATATCCCCCTCCTCCATTCCGTGAGCTCCTGAGCCATGTTGGCACTAGAGTTCCAGGATAAACCGTTGTGGCTCTTCGAGACACTCCTTCACTCGAACGAGGAAGGCAACCGCTTCCTTGCCGTCGACGACGCGATGGTCGTAGCTCAAGGCCAGATACATCATGGGGCGCGCTAAAATCTGCCCATCACGCACAACAGCGCGATCCTCGATGCGGTGCATACCAAGGATGCCCGACTGCGGCGCATTGAGGATGGGCGTCGATAGCATCGAGCCATAAACGCCGCCGTTGGTGATCGTGAACGTGCCCCCCTGCATATCCTCAATTGCGAGTTTTCCATCACGCGCGCGCTTGCCGAAGTCGGCTATCTGCGCCTCGATCTCGGCAAGGCTCATGCGGTCGGCCTCCCGGACGACGGGCACGACGAGACCGCGATCAGTGCCGACGGCAACGCCGATGTGATAGTAGTTCTTATAGATAATCTCCTCGCCGTCGATCTCCGCATTGACGGCAGGAATCTCCCTCAGCGCCTGCAGGCAAGCCTTCACGAAGAAGCCCATAAAGCCGAGCTTCACGCCGTGGCGCCTCTCGAACAAATCCTTGTACTCAGAGCGCAGCTTCATGATGGCGCTCATGTCAACATCGTTGAATGTCGTAAGGATTGCGGCGGTGTTCTGAGCATCCTTGAGGCGCTGCGCAATCGTCCGGCGCAGCCTCGTCATTCTCACGCGTTCTTCACGCGCAGCATCATTGGCGGCGGATGGCAGACGAAGACCTTGCAGGGGTACCGGCATATGCGCCGACCCGGTTGCGGGCGCGGGAGCAGGCGTATGCTCTTCGTATTGCGTTGCCGGCGAATGCGCGGTCTGCATGTCCTCCTGTGCAGATTGTGATTGTGCCCGCTGAACATCTTCCTTGAGGACCTGCCCGCGCTTGCCCGAACCTGCAACCGCGCCCGGCTCCAAGCCGCCCTCGGCAAGGCGCTTACGCGCTGCAGGGCTCGGCGGCATGCCGCCATTTCGTGACCGCGGCTTAGCCGAGGCCGACTTTTGGACGGGGGGCGCTTTCGGCGTCGACGGTGACGTCGAATCGGGCGTCTTGCTTGTGTGAGCGGCCGCTCCATTCGTAATCGCGCCGAGTACGGCGCCAACTGCCACCGTCGCCCCTTCCTGAACCTTTATTTCGCCCAGCACGCCAGAAACGGGAGCGGGGATCTCGATGGTGACCTTGTCCGTCTCCAACTCCACAAGCGGCTCGTCGGCACTGACTGTGTCGCCCGCATTCTTGAACCACTTCCCGACGATCGCCTCTGTCACGCTCTCGCCAAGTGCCGGCACCCGAATTTCGGTCGTCATCTCTTCCTCATCTTGCCCCGAAGGCCTTCAATCCGATCCCAAATCCATCAATTATTTCTTCGGTCGATCGACGGCTAAGTGCCGCCCCCGCCCGTTAGCGCCTCGGTCACTAAGGCATTCTGCTCGTGCACGTGCCTCGACAGCAGTCCCGTGGCCGTCGAAGCAGAGGCTGCCCGGCCCGCATAGCGAACACGCCTGTGCTGTGCCTCGATGCGATCCAGCACCCATTCGAGGTTCGGCTGAATAAAGCTCCATGCCCCCATGTTCTTGGGTTCTTCCTGGCACCAAATGACCTGAGCCTGCTTGAAGCGGCCAAGCTCGTGCATCAGCGCGCGGGCCGGGAAAGGATAGAGCTGCTCGACGCGCAACAAATAGACGTTGTCGATACCAGCCGCCTCGCGCGCGTCGTAGAGGTCGTAATAAACCTTGCCGGAACTGAGAACGACACGCGCGATTTCTTCGTCCCGCACTAGCGTGATCTTCTGGTCGGGCTTGTGCTCTGCATCATCCCACAGCAGCCGGTGGAAAGTCGTACCTGGACCCATGTCCTCGATGCGCGACACAACGCGCTTGTGGCGCAGCAGCGACTTGGGCGTCATGAGGATAAGCGGCTTGCGGAACTTGCGGAGGAGCTGACGCCGCAGCATGTGGAAGTAGTTGGCAGGCGTTGTGCAGTTACCGATCTGCCAGTTATCCTCCGCGCACGATTGCAGGAAGCGTTCCAGACGGGCAGACGAATGCTCAGGTCCCTGGCCCTCGTAGCCATGGGGAAGCAGGCAAACGAGGCCCGACATACGCAGCCACTTGCGCTCTCCCGAAGAGATGAACTGATCGAACACCACCTGCGCGCCGTTGGCGAAGTCGCCAAATTGCGCCTCCCACATGGTGAGCGCGTTGGGCTCAGCCAGCGAGTACCCATACTCGAAGCCCAGCACCGCCTCTTCAGACAGCATGGTGTTGATGACCTCGAAGTTCGCCTGATCATTGGTGACGTGTTTCAACGGCGTCCAGCGGCGTTCCGTATCTTGGTCGATGAGCACGGCATGACGTTGAGAAAAGGTTCCGCGCTCGCTGTCCTGACCCGCAAGGCGAACGGGGAAGCCCTCCGCGACAAGTGAACCGAATGCCAGGTTTTCGGCCATGGACCAGTCGATGCGCGTCCCCTCCTCAATCATCTCGCGGCGACGATCGAGGAGGCGACGCACCGTTTTGTGGGCGTTAAAACCCTGCGGGATGCTGGTGACTCGCCGACCAATGGTCTTGAGGATGTCCATCCCCACGCCAGTTTCGCCGCGGCGCGCATCATCGTCTGCAAACCCGACGCCCGACCAGCGGCCATCTAGCCAATCGGCCTTGTTCGGTTTGTAGCTATCGGCGCTTTTGAACTCTGAATCCAGATGGCTCCGGAATGACGCCTTCATCTGGCCGGCCTCGCCCGGCTCGACAATTCCTTCATCCTCAAGCCGTTTTGAGTAGAGCGAGATCACGGTTGGGTGAGTCTTGATCCTCTTGTACATGAGGGGCTGCGTGAACAGCGGCTCGTCCGCCTCGTTATGCCCGTAACGCCGGTAACAGAACATGTCGATAACAACCGGCTTCTGAAACTTCTGGAGGAACTCGGTCGCGATCTTCGCAACGTAAACGACCGCTTCGGGCTGGTCTCCGTTAACGTGAAAGATCGGAGCCTCGATCATGCGCGCCACATCCGAGCAATAAGGTGAGGACCGCGAATGGCGCGGATTGGTGGTGAAGCCGATCTGATTGTTGATGACGAAGTGGATGGATCCGCCAGTACGGTGACCCTTGAGGCCCGAGAGGCCGAAACACTCTGCAACGACGCCCTGACCAGCAAACGCCGCGTCGCCGTGGATCAGCACCGGCATGACAGGCGTGCGCTCTCCTGGCGCGCATCCTAGTTGATCCTGCTTGGCGCGCACTTTGCCGAGCACGACGGGATCGACAATCTCCAGATGCGAAGGGTTGGCGGTCAGTGAAAGATGGACGTCTTCGCCGTTGAAATTTCGGTCGGAGGAGGCGCCCAAGTGATACTTTACGTCGCCCGAACCTTCCACGTCGTCAGGCTTGAACGAGCCGCCCTTAAACTCGTGGAAGATCGCCCGGTGTGGTTTCTCCATAACGTTGGCAAGCACGTTTAAGCGGCCGCGGTGAGCCATGCCCAACACGATCTCTTTGACGCCAAGCTGGCCACCGCGTTTGATGATTTGTTCCAGAGCAGGCACGATTGACTCCGACCCGTCGAGGCCAAAGCGCTTTGTGCCGGTGTACTTCACCTCGCAGAACTTCTCGAACTGCTCTGTCTCGATGAGCTTGTTGAGGATCGCGCGCCGTCCCTCGGTAGTGAAAGTGATGTCCTTGCCCTCGCCCTCGATGCGATGTTGGATCCAAGCCTTCTGCGCGGGAACCGTGATGTGCATGTACTGCACGCCGATGTGCCTACAGTAGGTGCGGCGCACTATCCGCAAGATCTGTCGCATCGTTGCCGTTTCCAGGCCCAACACCCGGTCGATGAAAATGGGGCGGTCGAGGTCGGCCTCCGTGAAGCCGTAAGTCTCAGGCTTCAGTTCGCGGTGCACCTTGCGGTCCGCCAACCCCAACGGGTCGAGATCAGCGGCGAGGTGGCCCATGACGCGGTAGGCACGGATCAGCATCAACGCGCGGATCGAATCTTGTGTCGCCCGCAGCGAAGCGGCCGGCGACATCTCAAAGCCGACGACCTGCGCCCTTGAGTGAAGCTTGTCGCGCAACGCGTGCTCGGACGTGCCGTAGTCACCCGTCAGCGCAGCAAGAATTTCACCGTTGGTCTCCGTTTCCGGCATCGGCGAAGCCCAAGACGGGCCGCGGGCATGCTCGCCACCCCTATTTTGCTCCTCCTTCAGGCTTTCGAAGAAGTGACGCCATTCGTCGCTGACGGAGCCGGGGTTGCGCTCATAATCGGCCTGCATCCCCTCCACGTAGGCTGCGTTCACCCCGCTCAAGAACGCGGTGCGATGAAAATTTTCATTGAGGGGTCGGCGAGCCATGGGAGGATCCGTGTCTCAATGACGTAGCTGGAGCTGCAAACCTTCAAACAGCTGTCGGGCCAGGTGCCTTGCGGGCAGTCCTCAAACGCCTAGAACCTGATCGTTTCACAACGATCTTGCTCTAGTGTGCAATGCAGCATACGCCTACTCTGCCACCTTTGCATGTGTAGATTGACCTTTTAGGACGTCCATCAACGTCGTGCCCAAGGCTGCGGGGCTGGTTGCAATTGCGATGCCGGCCGAACGCATGGCTTCGAGCTTGTCTTCGGCCTTGCCTTTTCCGCCCGAGATAATGGCGCCTGCATGGCCCATACGCCGTCCCGGAGGCGCGGTTATGCCAGCAATGAAACCCACCGTGGGCTTAGCACGACCTTTCCGCGCCTCGTCCTTGATGAATTCCGAAGCATCTTCTTCTGCCGTCCCGCCAATCTCACCGATCATGATGATGGAGTCGGTGTCGGGATCGGCAAGAAATAGCTCCAGCATGTCGATGAATTCAGTGCCTTTGACCGGATCGCCGCCAATGCCGACGGCAGTCGATTGTCCAAGTCCTGCATCCGATGTTTGTTTGACGGCCTCGTACGTCAAGGTGCCTGAGCGGGAAACAATGCCAACGCGCCCCGCTTTGAAGATATTGCCGGGCATGATGCCGATCTTGCATTGATCAGGCGTCAATACGCCGGGGCAATTGGGGCCGACAAGACGCGACGCCGAACCGTGGAGCGCACGCTTCACCCTCACCATGTCGAGCACGGGAATGCCTTCGGTAATGGTGACAATGAGCGGGATCTCGGCATCGATGGCTTCGAGAATGGCGTCCGCGGCGAAAGGGGGCGGCACATAAATCGCAGTGGCGCTCGCTCCTGTTGCTACTTTAGCGTCGAGCACGGTGTCAAACAGCGGTACTTCCGCCAGCTCCTCGTCGGGATGCCGCGTTCCCCCCTTACCGGGCGTCACACCGCCGACGATCACCGTTCCATAGGCCTTTGCCTGCTTGGTGTGAAACGTGCCCTGGCTGCCCGTAATTCCTTGGCAGATCACCTTGGTTGCTTTGTCGATAAGAATGGCCATATCGGCCCCCGCTTAATCTATTGCACTTAGTCGTGAAGCCTATTTTTCATACCATCAAGACAGAATGCCACGCGTCCCGCGCAAGTGTCTTAGACGGAAACGGAATGAGTCTCGCCCAGCGTTTGCGTGTGCTTTTAGGCGGCAGATTTAACAGCCTCGGTGATCTTGGCTGCGGCATCCCCCAGATCGTTAGCCGGCACGATCTTGAGCCCGCTTTCGTTCAAGATCTTCTGACCAAGCTCCACGTTTGTACCTTCGAGCCGTACGACGAGCGGAACGTTTATCGCCATCTCGCGTGCCGCCGCCACGACACCCTCTGCGATGGTGTCACAACGCATGATGCCGCCGAAGATATTGACCAGTATGCCTTTCACGGCCGGGTCGCTGAGAATGATCTTGAGGGCCTCTTGTACTTTCTCCTTCGACGCACCGCCGCCCACGTCGAGGAAGTTTGCGGGGTCTGCGCCGTATAGCTTGATGATGTCCATAGTGGCCATGGCGAGGCCTGCACCGTTCACCATGCAGCCAATCGAGCCGTCGAGCTTGACGTAGGACAGGTCGTGCTCCGAGGCCTCGACCTCCATGGGATCCTCTTCGCCAATGTCGCGCATATCGACGATGTCGGGATGGCGATAGAGCGCATTGGCATCGAAATTCATCTTGGCATCGAGGCACAGAAGACCACCGTCCTCGGTCACAATGAGCGGATTTATCTCAAGGAGACTCATGTCCTTCTCGATCATCAAGCGGTAGAGATTGCCGATCAGCTTGGCGCAAGCTCCGACCTGCTTGCCTGAAAGCCCCAGCGCAAAGGCAATCCGCCGCCCGTGAAAAGGTGAATAGCCGCTCGCGGGGTCAATCGTCACGGTGACGATCTTCTCCGGCGTTTTGGCCGCCACTTCCTCAATATTCATGCCGCCAGCTTGGCTTGCGATGAAGGCGATGCGCGATGTCACACGATCGACGAGCGCAGAAAGATAGAGTTCGCGCGCAATCGTACAGCCATCCTGCACGTAAAGGCGTCTGACGACGCGGCCGTCGGGACCTGTCTGCGCTGTGACAAGCGTATTACCAAGCATCTGCTGGGCAAACTCTTGAACCTCATCCTTCGACTTGGCGAGGCGCACACCGCCCTTCTCGCCCGCCGACGACTCCTTGAAGCGGCCCTTGCCGCGCCCGCCCGCATGAATCTGCGCCTTAACGACCCAAAGGGGACCCGGTAGTTGTTTGGCCACCTCGATCGCCTCGCGTGCCGAGAATGCCGCTGCCCCATCGGTTGTCGGAATGCCGAACTGCCTTAAGAGCTGCTTGGCCTGGTACTCGTGGATATTCATCTTGCGCGCCCTATACGTGAAGCTAGATTCGACGACTCTGATGAGCTACGCACCGAGCTGCGGCGCAATCTTAGTGCAAGCGTCGACGAGCCCCTTCACCGATTCCACCGACTTGATGAACATCTTGCGCTCTGCCCCGTTGAGATCGATTTCGACCACCCGTTCGGCGCCACCCGCGCCGACGATTGCCGGTACGCCGATATAGAGACCCTTGACGCCGTATTCGCCGTTTAGATAAACGGCGCACGGCAGAATGCGCTTCTGATCCTTCAGGTAGCTCTCGACCATCTGAATGGCCGCCGAGGCCGGCGCATAGTAGGCCGAACCCGTCTTCAAGAGTGCGACGATCTCTCCACCGCCCTTGCGCGTACGCTCCACAATTTCGTCGAGCCGCTCCTGACGCATCCAACCCATGCGCACTATATCGGGGAGGGGAATGCCAGCGACTGTGGAGTAGCGCACCAGCGGCACCATATCGTCGCCGTGGCCGCCAAGCACGAAGGCGAAGACATCCTCAATCGAGACGCCGAGCTCGTCGGCGATGAAGTGTCTAAAGCGCGCGGTATCGAGCACGCCTGCCATGCCAATCACCATGTTGCGCGGCATGCCGCAGGCGCGTTGCAGCGCCCATACCATGGCGTCGAGCGGGTTGGTGATGACGACGACAAAGGCGCTTGGGGCATATTTCTTGATGCCCGCGCCCACCTGCTCCATCACCTTGATGTTAATGCCGATGAGGTCGTCTCGGCTCATACCGGGCTTGCGTGGAACGCCGGCAGTTACGATGCACACGTCGGCACCTTCGATGTCCGCATAGGCGTTGGTGCCTTTGAGACGGCAGTTGAAACTCTCCACCGAGCCGGAATGGGCGATGTCGAGCGCCTTACCCTGTGGTAATCCCTCGGCAATGTCGAAGATAACGACATCACCAAGCTCCTTCATGCCGATGAGGTGGGCCAGCGTGCCCCCGATCATCCCTGCGCCAATCAACGCAATTTTTGTACGCGCCATACTATCTTGGGTCCCCTCACTTCGATTTTTGGCTGTTTGGCGCGGTGAAATCCCGCAATCTTTAAGACCTAACAACGCCAGCTCGAATGCCCGCGTCACAACTACGTTTAGACCACCGTTGCAAGCAGGAAAAGCCCAACCTCGTGCCGAGGTCGCCTAAGCCGAGAAGCTAGCAAAGCCGCGCTGTCAGTCCAAGATCACTCGGTTGCCGGCGTCCGGTCCCGCCGTTTGTCGGCCAAGTACACGTCAGAGCGCATTTCCATAAGTCGCGAGGACGTGCGCTCGAAGGCATCTGCGCCTGAGCCGGCAGGATATAGCTCGGCTGGGTGGGCCGCGGCGGACGCGATCAGACAAATCCCATTATCGTAAAGCGTATCGATGAGGTTGATGAAGCGGCGGGCCTCGTTCCGGTGTTCCAGCGTCATGAGGGGAATGCCGTCGATGAGAACCGTATGGTAGTGGTGCGCGACGTGCAGATAGTCGAGCGGTCCCAGAGGCAGCTCGCATAGATCACGGAAATCGAACCGTGAAATGCCCATCGAAGCCTTCGGCACGTTGACCTTACGGCCCTTAACCTCCAGCGCCTCGGTACGCGCGTGGTGTCCTCCCGTCAGCCGATCCCAATGTTTATCAAGCTCGGCAGCCGCGTGGGCGTCTGCTGGCGTAAAGTAGAGCGGCTGGCCGGCAAGCTTCTCCAACCGGTAGTCTTTGGCCGAGGCGAGCTCCACAACGTCCATGTGGTCTTCAATCAGGTCGATAAAGGGAAGGAAGAGCTGCCTATTGAGCCCATCCTTATAGAGAGAGCGCGGATGGGCGTTCGAAGTTGCGATCACAACAACACCACGCTCAAAAAGCCTCTTGAACAGGCGGCCCAGGATCATTGCGTCGGCAATGTCCAGGACCTGCAGCTCGTCGAAGCACAAGAGCCCAGACTGTAGCGCGATCTCTCTGGCGACGAACGGGATCGGATCACCGTCGACAGTGTGGCGGGCCGCATCGAGGCGCTCATGCACGTCGGACATGAACTCGTGGAAGTGACACCTCGTCTTCGGAGTGAAGTCGACGGTCTCGAAAAAGAGATCCATCAACATCGTCTTGCCGCTCCCAACGGAGCCATGAATGTAGAGCCCGCGCGGGGCGCCGTCGTTCGGCCGCGTGAAAATTGACAAAAGGCCCTTCCTCACAAGGCGCCATGCCACTAACCGTCGCGACAGCGCGTCGAGCGCAGTTGCAAGCACTATCTGCTGAGGATCAGCCGTGATTTCGCCTGCAGCAACCCAGCCATGATATTGCTCGAGCAAGCCTTCGGTCATCTAATCCCGATCGTCTTGGCGTGGCGTGGCGTGGCGTGGCGGACTGCGCCAAATCCAACACGGAGGCGCAAGTGGACGCGACCGAATGTCACTACGGGCGTCACCGTCAAGTGCCACATGACTTCAACTTTGCTTGCACGCTGCGACATTGGAACATTCGTCATACCAATAGCATATTTCGCAGTGCAAAAGGTTTGGGCGCGCCACGCGGCGCCCTGTACAATGCGGCGGGCTCACAGGCACCGGTTACCAGGTGTGAGAGCCAGTCGTTAAATGGCCCGGAACGGAGGTCCTCGTTAATGAGCGAACGCCAGTTCTCGGGAGGAAACATTCGAAAACTGTGGCCGACGGAAACAAATAAGTTTCGTGACCACTTATTGCGGCTCGACAAGGAAAACCGCCGTATGCGCTTCGCACACGGCGTGTCCGACGCGTTTGTCGAGGATTATGCGGCACGCATGAGCGAGACGGGCGCACTTGTCTATGGATACTTCGTCGACGGCGAGGTGCGGGCCGCAGCGGAGCTGAAAAAGCTGGGAATTGCCTGGGGTCGGGAGGGCGAAGCCGCCTTTTCGGTCGAACAACCCTGGCAAAAACAGGGAATTGGCACCGAGCTTATGGGGCGAGTTATCCGCGCCGCCCGCAATCGCGGTGTTCAGCACCTTTGCGTCAGTTGTCTGGCGGAAAACGCAAAAATGCGCACGATCGCGAACAAACACGAAGCGGAGCTACGTTTCGAATATGGCGAAGTCATCGGTGAGATTATACCTGAAGGTCCAAATTACTTCTCGCTGCTCGCCGAAGCGGTTGATGATCGTTTCGGGTACATGATGGCGGTGCTCGATCTGCAAAATCGAGTTGTCAAAGCCGCATGAATTCCGCTGACGCCATCTGAAAACGCGCTCAAAGTGATTGAGATGCGCAGAAAAGTTTTTGCGTTTGGGTGATGCAGAATCTGCAAATGAACGTGCATCATACTCGAAACATGGAGAAAATGAGGACTTCACGCAACAGGTTCACTTGAATTCACTCTCTTTCAACCAATAAAATGCATTTAGAAGTCAACAAAATGTTCGAACTTGCACATGATTTTTTTATTGTTCGAGTGATTCGAACATTGAGAGAGAGATAGAACCAGAAAGCGAGAAGACCAATGGCAAAGCGGGTAATGAAAAAAAAGACGAAGGTGAAGGTGAAGCGGAAAGTGGCGGCTAAGAAGAAGCCCGCCGCTCGTAAAACCGCGAAGCGGAAGACGACCGCTCGCAAAACCGCGAAGCGGAAGACGACAGCGCGTAAGGCAGTTCGCAAGGCTGCCAAGAAGCCTGCACGTAAGACCGCAAAGAAGAAAAAGCGCGCTGCATAATAGCAGCCGAGTCGCGCAATCGGCTTCGACCGGAGCGCGTTACTTTGGAAGGCGATACGGGCCTTGTCAGTTCCGTGCCTTCATTCCTTTCAAGACCGGTGGCCGCTCAAGCGCCGCCGGTCTTTCTTTTTTGAAATCAGCACATTAGTCGCCTAAGTGGACTAGATACGGCCTCGATACTTTGCCGATGGCATTGATAACGAGGACGCCGCTGTTGTCTTCCTGAAAGTGAGGCGCTCAATCTGAGCGCATTGTTTTCTTCGGCGGTCGTAGCCGTTGCGGCCTATAAAATGCCACCAGTGCGACCCGATTTTGTACCGTGATCTTGTTTTGTTTGGGCTTGGTTACAGTCGCCCAGCACATACCTCTCCGCTTTAGTCCGGACACATAAGAATGCTCTATGGATATCAATGAGATATCCAAATGGCAGAGACGCATCACGAGGCGCTATGGCGCGGTTTCCCCAAGACGTTGATTGAGTTTGAGGAACGGTTCGGAACGGAGGAGGCGTGTCGCGCGTACCT
>JAAERO010000295.1 GCA_024230315.1 Hyphomicrobium sp. | reverse complement strand
TTTCCGTTCTCATGACCACCACCCTCCAGCAGCGCTCCGGCGCTTCCAGCTGGCAGGCCTTCTGTGAGTGGGTCACCTCCACCAACAACCGTCTGTATGTCGGTTGGTTCGGTGTGCTGATGATCCCAACTCTGTTGGCTGCCACCATCTGTTTCGTCATCGCCTTCGTCGCCGCTCCTCCGGTTGACATCGATGGCATCCGTGAGCCCGTCGCTGGCTCCCTGCTGTACGGCAACAACATCATTTCTGGTGCTGTTGTTCCTTCCAGCAACGCAATCGGCCTGCACTTCTATCCCATCTGGGAAGCAGCATCACTCGACGAGTGGCTGTACAACGGCGGCCCCTTCCAGCTGGTGATTTTCCACTTCCTCATCGGCATCTACGCCTACATGGGTCGTGAGTGGGAACTCTCCTACCGCCTGGGCATGCGCCCCTGGATCTGCGTCGCCTACAGCGCACCTGTCGCTGCTGCCTCTGCAGTCTTCCTGGTTTACCCCTTCGGTCAGGGTTCCTTCTCTGACGCGATGCCCCTGGGCATCTCTGGCACCTTCAACTACATGTTGGTGTTCCAGGCCGAGCACAACATCCTGATGCACCCCTTCCACATGCTGGGCGTCGCAGGTGTTTTCGGCGGCAGCTTGTTCTCCGCCATGCACGGCTCCCTGGTGACCTCTTCCTTGGTGCGTGAAACCACCGAGACCGAGTCCCAGAACTACGGCTACAAGTTCGGCCAAGAGGAAGAGACCTACAACATCGTGGCTGCCCACGGTTACTTCGGTCGCCTGATCTTCCAATACGCCTCCTTCAACAACAGCCGTAGCCTTCACTTCTTCCTGGCTGCCTGGCCTGTTGTCGGCATCTGGTTCACCGCCCTTGGCGTGTCGACCATGGCCTTCAACCTGAACGGCTTCAACTTCAACCAGTCCATCCTTGATGGTCAGGGCCGCGTCCTGAACACCTGGGCGGACGTGCTGAACCGTGCCGGCCTCGGCATGGAAGTGATGCACGAGCGCAACGCTCACAACTTCCCCCTCGACCTGGCTGCTGCTGAGTCCACTCCTGTGGCTCTGCAGGCACCTGCCATCGGTTGATCTGGAATCAACCTGTTCCTTCTGGAACAGAACAAACGATTCAGATCAACTGAATCGGAAAGCCCCCGCCTCACGG
>JAAERO010000294.1 GCA_024230315.1 Hyphomicrobium sp. | reverse complement strand
GTTGGCCGCCTTGTCGCGCGATGTCTCGAAAACATGGTAGCAAGACAACCACTCACGATGCGTCGCCTCATTCAAGACACCCACGAATGCCGGGCATTCGAAGGTGTCTCCTATTGAACCGGACTAAAGCGGAGAGGTATGCGCGCGCACGCTATCTGCGGTTATGTGGCCCGTTGAACGAAACTCAAGCGCCCCGGTCGCGCAGATTGGCCCGTCTCAGGCCCCACAAACACACGTTAAACGTTCCACTGCGGTAACCGGCACCGAGGCTCACACCGTCCTTGTGTCAGCAACGATCAGCTATGCGCGGTTATGCGTCGAGTTGAGTGTGTCAGAGGCGCAGAGTTAAAGTGCGGCAGCAAAAATCTGAGGCGTGTTTTCGCTCAGACGATTGAGCGTGTTTTGCTCTTGCTGTGGTGCGCGACCTTGGTGTTGGCGCAGAAACTTGCAAAAGGAGGACCTCTTTATGGAACCGAAGCTTGGGAAGAAAGGCCATCTAATCCGCCTTGGCAGCGTGTCAAAGGAGACTAGGGGAGGGTTTGGCAATGTGAGCGAGAGTGTTGCTTTTAGTAAATATGCCTACAAAACAATAAGTGAGAACCACTAAATATTGAGACCGACAACGCAGAAAGGTTTGGTTCGATGACTGTCACACGTTTAGCCATGATCGCGCTGTTGGGCCTGTCAACTTTGGTCGGCGCTACCGTCATGTCGGGGTCCGCAGAGGCAACGCCCTGGTATTGTTATGTAGTGGTGCTAGCCCCATGTATTGTTATGTAGTGTGGCGAGCCCCATGTGGCGATGCCAGCCCGACATTCCCCGGATGACACTGCATCCACGATGGAGCCTGCCAATTTCCGTGCCTCAAAGCAGGAACTATGGTGCACCATTGCTGCCCTGGATCATCACATTGTAGACGGCGGGCGCAATACTGGGCCAGTGGAGCGGCGGCTTATTGCAGCTGCGTGGCGGTTTAAAAGCCGGCCACTGGCTAGGCTGATCTTTTCCGAATCGGGAGGGGTTAGCGGGGATGTATACCGTGGAGACGTATGCGGCGGTTCGT
>JAAERO010000293.1 GCA_024230315.1 Hyphomicrobium sp. | reverse complement strand
GCCTCAAGCCGATCACCTTTCTTCGACAGAAGCTCAAGCCGCCTGTCGGAATCGAAAAACCCAATCTGCGCCATCGTGCCCCGCCCGAATCAATCTGTCAGGCATCAGACTCGCATAAATCGGAGTATGGGTTATTTTTCGAGGTGCCCGTAAGCTTGCCCTCAGCCGATCTCTTGCCGGGATCAAACGAGCTAGGTCGTTGTGAGTGGGAGTCGGTCCGCTAACATAAAAAGGCTTGGGCAGTGGCAAAAACCATCCGGGCCCGCGTGTCCTGCCTCATGGCAAGAGAGCTAGACCTGTCTAAGATATCAGCGCTTGATGTTTGCCGGAAGCTCGCCCGGCGATCCTGTACAGCGGATCACCACCATGAGTGTCGGGAAAGCCATCATGCTGGCAGTGGCACCCAACGCTTGAGAGCACAGCGCGGTTCTTGACGGCAGGCAATTGTTGATCTGAAGAATTATCTCACAGGGCGCGAGCCGTTCGAGCCCAAGAAAGGGATGTCATGTCTGAGCACATCTATAAGCACATAAGCCTTACCGGCTCATCGACAGTCTCCAGCGATGATGCGATCCGTGCTGCGATCGCCAGGGCGGCGAAATCAGTGCGCGGCATGCACTGGTTTGAGGTTGTTGAAACGCGCGGGCACATTGACGACGGCGCCGTTAAGTACTGGCAGGTCACGATCAGAGTTGGCTTCACGCTCGAAGGCTGACCTTAGAATGAGCAACTTTCAGGTCGCACGCACCTGGCCGTGTCGGGAACGCTTCTCCTCTGGCACGCCGCAATCGATCAATGTCCTGTGTGGATGGTTCCTGCATTGCAAGGATTTTTTGAAGTTTCGACATGAGGTCAGGAGCAGTCTTGTGTCCGGCCTGTTTGATGCAGCGCAGTTGCCGCTGGCCCTGATGGTTTGCGCGGATCAAGTCCCATT
>JAAERO010000292.1 GCA_024230315.1 Hyphomicrobium sp. | reverse complement strand
CCGAACCGTTCCTCAAACTCAATCAACGTCTTGGGGAAACCGCGCCATAGCGCCTCGTGATGCGTCTCTGCCATTTGGATATCTCATTGATATCCATAGAGCATTCTTATGTGGCCGGACTAAAGCGGAGAGGTATGACACCGTGGCCTGTTGCAACTGCCCTACTACGACAACATCGCGCGTTACGTGGAAGATGAAGGCGGTGCGCTCTTAGTGGCGGCCGGAGACGACTATGCGGGCAACCTCAGCCTCTTCCGGACGCCATTGTCGCCCGTGCTTCCGGCGCCACCAACCGGTCGTGTCATTGTCGAACCGTTCAAAGCGAAGCTGTCTAAGGATGGACGCAAACATCCAGTCACGCGAGATCTGGCCGGAGCCGGGGTCAAGGGCAGCGACCCCACATGGGGGCGCTGGTTCCGCCAAGTCGAGGTGAGCCCTGAGAACGGACGCATCCTCATGGAGGGTGCCGGCGATCGTCCACTACTTCTTCTAGATCGCAGGGGTGAAGGCCGGGTAGCCCTGCTCACCTCCGACCACGCGTGGCTATGGGCGCGCGGCTTTGAGGGCGGAGGCCCGCACAGCGACCTTCTACGCCGTCTCTCGCATTGGCTCATGAAGGAGCCTGACCTCGAAGAAGAGCGCCTGCTTGCGTCGGCACGGGGCCTAAAACTAACCGTTGAGCGCCGCTCGATGGAGGAAACCGTCGAGCCAGTCACGTTGTCCGCGCCAGGAGGGGAAACCTCTGAACTAAAGTTGGAGCCGGCGGGCGCGGGCATCTGGCGCACCAGCGTCGACGTGAAAATCCCGGGCCTCTACAAGGTGCAATCCGGCGATCTGGCGGCAGTTGCCCATGCCGGCTTCGATGACCCAATCGAAATGAGCGAGGTCACGGCAACGGAGGAGAAACTGGAGCCCTTGATCGACGCCACTCGCGGGGGTGCTTTCTGGACGCGTTCAACGGCTGCACAGTCCGCGGCCCAAGCAGCCGAAGTCAACGTGCCACGCATCTCCATGCTCGCCAACGCGAAGGTACTCGCCGGTTCGGGATGGCTCGGCCTCAAGGACCGCGAAGCCTTTGTCACGCGCGGCGTGAAGCTGACACCCATGTTTACCGGCCTCTCTGCCCTTGCAGCACTCTTGTTCCTGATTGCAATGGCCTGGTGGCGCGAAGGCCTCTAGCGCGCCCACAACCTATCTACAAGAAGCCTGCAAGCGCGCCTTGCCACCCCTTCAGGTGCGGTTCACACTCTGTGAGCGAGAAGCGCCGTCGGGCTGCAACCGGGAGGGTTACCCATGGAGACCTCACTTTTTCTTGCCAAACTGATAGGGCCTGTGCTGATCGTGATCGGCCTCGGCCTGCTCGTAAAACCAAAAGACTTCCTCGAAATGGCCACTGACTTTCTCGCCAGCCGCGCCATGATCTTTCTTGCGGGCCTACTGACGCTCGTCACCGGCCTGGCCATCGTTCTCACCCACAACGTCTGGGTATTCAATTGGCCGGTCGTTATTACGATCCTCGGCTGGCTGTCCATTGCGGGTGGCGTGTTCCGCATTCTCTTCCCCGCTGGCGTACAAGCGATGGGAGCATCCATGATGGACAAGCCTGCAATGATGACCGTGAGCGGGGTTATCCAAATCGTGCTCGGCCTCTGGCTATGCTACGCCGGCTATATGGCTTGATGCTTCACTTCGCTTTCGTCCTTGCACCTTGATCCGGGACGGCGCACACTCAGCGCCGTTCCGAGGGGCGCCGGAGGCATCCGGCTGAGATCGCGCTAAAACTTGCGCGAGCACCCTTAGGACCTGATCCGGGTCATGCCGGCGAAGGGACGGACGCTCGTTCAAATTTCCTCGTCTTTCTCCCAAATCGGCGCGATCCCCTCGGCCCCGCATCATCCCGGCCGAGCGCAACGAATTCCGTAATCTTGCACCTGGCACGGGATGGCCGGTGCTGCAAAGAACGCCATGAACAAAGTCACGCGCAAAGCCGATCTCGAGATGCCCAAGGTAACGACGGGACCGCTGCCCGCGTCCACTAAAATCTATTCCGTGCCGGACGGCCACGACAATGTCCGTGTGCCCTTCCGCGAGATCGCGCTCGATGAAAAGAGCGACGAACCTGCATTCCGCGTCTATGACCCATCAGGTCCCTACACCGACGCAAAGGCCAACATCGACGTGCGACGCGGCCTGCCACGCATTCGTGACGCCTGGGTAAAAGAACGCGGACACGTAGAGCAATATGAAGGGCGCACGATAAGGCCGGAGGACAATGGCAACGTCACGGGCCGACATCTTGCCAGCGATTTTGCCCATAAGACCGCCCCCTATCGCTGTCTGCCCGGTCAGCTACTCACCCAGCTCGAGTATGCGCGTGCCGGCATTGTCACCAAGGAGATGATCTACGTCGCCCACCGCGAGAACATGGGCCGCAAGGCCGTGTTGGAGCGGGCGAGCAAGGCGCTGGCCGATGGCGAAAGCTTTGGCGCTGCTATTCTTGAGCACATCACGGCGGAATTCGTGCGCTCCGAGATTGCCCGCGGCCGCGCCATCATCCCCGCCAACATCAACCACGCCGAGTTGGAGCCGATGATCATCGGCCGCAACTTCCTGGTGAAGGTCAACGCCAACATTGGCAATTCCGCAGTTACATCTTCTGTAGAGGAAGAGGTGGAAAAGATGGTGTGGGCCATCCGATGGGGTGCCGACACCGTCATGGACCTATCAACGGGGCGTAACATTCACACCACGCGCGAGTGGATCCTACGCAACTCTCCTGTGCCCATCGGTACCGTTCCGATCTACCAGGCGCTGGAGAAATGCGACGGCGATCCCGTCAAGCTCACGTGGGAGATCTACCGCGACACGCTTGTTGAGCAGTGCGAGCAGGGCGTGGACTATTTCACCATTCATGCCGGTGTTCGCCTGCCCTACGTGCCGCTAACGGCGAACCGCGTCACCGGCATAGTGAGCAGAGGCGGTTCGATCATGGCCAAGTGGTGCTTAGCGCATCACCGCGAAAGCTTCCTTTACGAGCGCTTCGAGGAGATTTGCGACATCATGCGCGCCTATGATGTGTCGTTCTCGCTCGGCGACGGCTTGCGCCCAGGCTCCATCGCTGATGCCAACGACCGAGCGCAATTCGCCGAGCTGGAAACCCTGGGTGAGCTGACCAGGATCGCTTGGGACAAAGGCTGCCAGGTGATGATCGAAGGGCCCGGTCACGTGCCCATGCACAAGATCAAAGTCAACGTGGAAAAGCAGCTCACCGAATGCGGCGAAGCGCCATTTTACACGTTGGGACCGCTGACCACCGACATCGCACCAGGCTACGACCACATTACAAGTGGAATCGGCGCCGCCATGATCGGCTGGTTCGGCACGGCAATGCTTTGCTATGTGACGCCGAAGGAACACTTAGGCCTACCCAACAGCGACGACGTGAAGACCGGAGTCATCACCTACAAAATCGCCGCCCATGCCGCCGATCTAGCCAAAGGCCACCCTGCTGCGCAACTGCGCGATGATGCGCTATCGCGTGCACGCTTCGACTTCCGCTGGGCCGACCAGTTCAACTTGTCGCTTGATCCCGACACGGCGCAGAGCTTCCACGACGAAACCTTGCCCAAGGAAGCGCACAAGGTCGCACACTTCTGCTCTATGTGCGGGCCGAAGTTCTGCTCCATGGAGATCACGCAACAAGTGCGTGATTACGCGGCCAAACTCAACGAACAGCAGAGCGGCATGGCCGAGATGTCAGAGAAATTCCGCGAGATGGGGTCAGAAGTTTACGTCGATGCGGAGAAGGCCAAAGCCGGCGACAAGGCATCAGACTAACGCCCTTTGGCATGGCGGAGCCAGGCTTCGCATGGGCGCAGAACACTAGCTGACGAAACCCAAGCGGACGCTTGCGTAGACCCCACTCTTCGGCGGGATGACGGGAGTCGTGGAAGGGCAGGGGCATGACAGAGCAACGGCGGCCCCGCGATAGATGCGCGACTACGAAGCGGTTGAGCACCTATCTAAACTGTAGGGCACCTCGAACAATGGCGCTTTTGGCTTTGTGGGTGCCGGCGGCGCGGCGTCAGGCGCGGTTGCGATGCTGGTCTGCCGCCTTCGCGGCGGCCTTTGCGTTGCCCTCAGGCCGTCTTGCAACGCCTTGGACGCAATT
>JAAERO010000291.1 GCA_024230315.1 Hyphomicrobium sp. | reverse complement strand
CCGAACCGTTCCTCAAACTCAATCAACGTCTTGGGGAAACCGCGCCATAGCGCCTCGTGATGCGTCTCTGCCATTTGGATATCTCATTGATATCCATAGAGCATTCTTATGTGGCCGGACTAAAGCGGAGAGGTATGACACTTGCGCCTGTGTCGGTTGATTTTTTGAGCGTAGCTTCAAGCGCGGAGACGGCTGCGGAGCGGTCCGGCGCGAAGGGCTGCGGCTCAATGGCGGCGGCGCTGGAGCGAGCATCGTTGGGGGCTTCAATGTTTGCCGTTATCGTCTTGGCTGTTCTGGCGGTGGGAAGGATCACGACCGGACGGGCTTCGGCGTCGCCGATCGTGCGCTCGGTCCAGCGCGAAGCTGACGCCCAGCCGTTGTCGATGACGATGGCCACCGGTCCTGAGCCTTCGAGCGTTGCCTCGCGCGATGGATTCAATACCGGTTCAGCGAGGGCGAAGATGATGAGCGCGGCCGCGAGCAAGCGTATCAGAGTTAGCCACCAGGGCGACTTTGCCGGCGTTTTTTTCTGATTCTCGATGCCGACGAGAATGCGCGTTGGCGGGAATGTGAGCTGCCGCGGCCGTGGCGGTACCGTGCGCAACAGCCAATAGATGATAGGCAGCGTTACGAGGGCTCCCAGAAGCCAGGGACTGAGGAAGGATAGAGCGCCAAAACTCATGTGCTTGCATCGGATGCAAATTTCAAAACGCTTGGCTGGTCTTGCCAGCGATAGTGGCCGTGTCCGCCTTCGAACCGCATGATGAGAGTGAGCAGCGGCTCCGACGCCAGCCGGTCGGTATGGTGCACAAGGAACGACCAGCCGAGACGTTTGGCAAGCTCCTCAAGCTCGGCCCGATGCGCTTCGAAGCGCTCTTTGTATTGACCGCGCAAACTCTGCACGCGGTCGGCAATCCAACGCTCCCCGCCTGATGGGCTCAAGAATTCGGTGCGGCCCTCATAGGGAAGCGTTTCTTCCGCGGGATCGAGAATCTGCACGAGGTGGCCGGCTGTGCCTTCGGCCGCCAGCGCTTCAACGTGCGCTCGCGTTTTTGCGATGGGGTCGAGAAAATCGCTAAATAGAATAGTGCACGAAAACCGCGTGAGCCGCGCTTTTTCAGCTCTGCGGCGGCGCGCACTTCGCCGTCGACGAAGAATCAATAGGCAAGCGTGCCCATCTCGCTCATGCGCGCAGCATAGTCTTCGACGAAGGCATCCGATACGCCGTGCGCAAAGCGCATACGGCGGTTTTCTTTATCGAGCCGTAGT